>SOIK01000074.1 GCA_004377245.1 Sulfurovum sp.
GCCATAAAACACAAACCATACTCACCAAGAGTCTTTTTCTTTTTATGCAAAAGCCAAGTGATCAAAGAGAGTTTAGAGATAAGACTTGAAATGTTTGCAGATGAGTTTGGAGAGTTTTGGGAATTGTTTAGGTAGGGGGAATCGTGATCTATGAATCTATAGATATATAAAAGCAAGGGGGAATTTATTACCAAAAATGATATTTCACCAAATGATACCAGCAAGATGCTTTTCAACTTTTGTATCAATGGTAAACTAATCACATTCTCGCGTCAAGAACGAGGATGAAATATGAGAGGACAGAAAATAAATCTTTATGATTCTTCCTTCAAAAAAAGATCATCTTCTTTTTTATTATTTTTATACTTTTTCTCATATTCTTGACTCATGGTAAACATCAATTTAAGATCAGAAGGACTACTTGCATACTGATATGCTTGCTCTTCTGTGATTTTTTCTGCCAATGTGAGATCAAAAAGAGCCTGATTAAAGGTAATCGAGTCAAACATGATACCCTCTTTTTCAATGGCATCTTGAATTTCATTATCCCGTTTACTTCGAATAAGCTCTTGGATAAGAGGGCTTCTAAACATCATTTCTATAGCAGGTACCATATCGCCAGATATTCCTTTAATTAAACGCTGAGAAATAACTGCTTCAAGGGTAGCAGCAAGTGTTGCACGTACACGATTCTGCTCATTTGTAGGGAAAATAGCAATGAGTCGGTCAATCGTTTCACGAGCATCTAATGTATGCACCGTTGAGAAAACAAGATGACCTGTGTTTACAGCTTGTAAAATACTCTCAGCTGTGGCAAGATCACGTATCTCACCAACAACAATGATATCTGGATCTTCACGCATTGCTGCACGTAATGCTCGAGAAAAGCTGTTGGTATGTAATCCTAATTCACGTTGCTCAACGATAGATTTCGCATCATTATGTACATACTCTATAGGATCTTCAATGGTGATGATGTGATGATGATAAGTCTTATTGATCTCTTCAACAATACTTGCAAGCGTCGTAGATTTTCCACTCCCTGTCGTACCTGTGACAAGAACAAGACCACGTCGAAGATGGGCAAGTTTATGTAAAGCTGTTGGAAGGTTCAATTCTTCGATAGTTTTAATATATGAAGGGATCAGACGAAAGGCTATCGCAAAACCACCAATATGCATATATATATTGACCCTAAAACGGTACTTAGTACTCAGTGAATAAGCACCATCAAACTCTTTAGTCTCTTTAAAGCTTTCATACGCATCACCAGTCAATGCTTTAACCAATGCTTCAATCGTTTCTGCTTCTATCACTTCTTTGGATAAGAGAACAATATCACTTTTAACACGTGCACGTATTGCACTATTACTTTTAATATGGAGATCGGCTCCTTCTACTTCAATTAACATGGTTAACCAAACATCCAATTGCTTCATAACGTCCTGATTGACTAAAGACATACTTCACTCCTTAAATAATACTTTTATCTTTATTGTACTCTTTAATTACAATGAATACAACCATTGTTTATAAAAATATCTAGATTGCACCAACATAGTATCATTTTATTACTAGCAATGATCAAGCCCATAGGATAGAGTATCTCCTCATGTACTTTGTCGTAAGCCTTTAAGATCTCATCACTGAGTGTCAGGTTCATCGCTGCGAGTGAGGCATCGAGTTGCTCTGTGTGGGTTGCACCGATGATGGTAGAAGCAACGAAATCAAACTGTTTTGACCATGCAGTAGCCAGTGTGACAGGGTGCAGTCTGGTATCTGCTGCTATCTTGAGGACGGAAGTTCATACACTATGGGGAGTCATTTCATTTTTCTAAAAAAGTTGAGGCTATCGTAATATAGAGAGTTTTGTCTATATGGTAGATGCAAGAGGGGCTGCAAAAACTACTCAAAGAACTCATAATAGCACTCAAGAGACGATATTACTCTATAATATATATTGGTTAACATAATATAAATTCTATCAAAAATATAGATCTTCTCTTCTCTGTGTATTTGTATCTCACTTTTACAGTTTTATAAAAAAGGATTTTTAGTCAGTATGATCATTTTATTTGCATCTATTCATTTTTTATGCTTTTTTATGATTTTATAGAAAATAGACTTTTAAATACAAAAATCATATTTAATTATTTTGCACTATCTATAGAATGTTATTTTCAAAAAGTAAAAATATGATTTTACAGATCGCTAAAAATACATTTCAATAATTACAAATAAAATAGATATGTAGTCAAGAGAAAATAAATAGATATATTTAATATTGTTTAATATGCAATACTCTATCTTCTCCCTCAAAATGTCCATATTTAAAATATATCCCCAATAATCATACTAATCAGAGGAGACAACACTAATCTCGTGACTTGCTATTATATGAAAAGTATCAAATCTTCTAGAGAGGCGGTTGTAGCGTCTACAGATAAGCATAGTATGAACAGTTGTTCATAAAGTATTTCCTCCAAATTTAAAAATAAGAACAACTGTTCATAAAATAATACTTCTTTAATTTGACAAATGAACAAATGTTCACTATAATGTCATCAAAGGAGTCACTATGAACGATGAGAGCGTCACTTCCAGTGTTTCAAAAGGAAGTAAAACCAAAGATAAAATACTTAAAACAGCCCTAAAACTCTT
>SOIK01000155.1 GCA_004377245.1 Sulfurovum sp.
ACCTAAGGTTATTCAGTGGGTTCAGTAGCTATCCCCTTAATTTAATTAAGTTATAATAATGCCCAATTGAATAGGGTGATGGAGTAGAATGAAGTATATTGTAGTGTTAATTTTGATGTTTACCTTTGCGTTTGGTATGAAGGTGACTCATGAAGAGTGGGAAAAGGGAAAAACATTTTCAGACTATTTGGAGTCTCATAATATTTCAGCAAATTTATTGGAATCTATCTCGAAAGAAGATCAAAAATTTCTCTCCGAAATTCATAGTAATTATAAATATTATGAGTTAAAAGACGATACAGGAGCATTGGTACAATCACTTATTCCCATCAGTGAAGAGATGCAAATTCATTTGTTTAAGAAGCGTACGAATGGCGAGTATGGTTTTGATATTATTCCCATAGAGTATAAAAGTGATGAGTATTTTGCTAAAGTCATCATAGAAGAGAACCCTTATACCGATACGTTAAAAACCATACAGCAACTTAAGGTAGCAGAGAGAATCAGTAGGGCACTGAAAGGTACAATAAACGCAAAAAAGCTTCACAAAGGTGACGAAATAGCTTTTGTCTATACTCAAAGAACGAGATTAGGTAAAACCTATGCTATGCCAGATATCAAAGTGGCTAAGGTGCAAATGGGCAAAAAAGAGCAGTTTATCTATGTAGATGAAGATGGGTATGGTTATAAAGAAACAAGTAAGTCGGTTGCTTATTCGGTAACAGGTAAGAAAAAAGTGACCTATACCCGTAGGGTACCTGTGAGCAGTAGAACTTCAAGATTTGGTATGCCTATACGTCATGCACGTATTACTTCAGGTTTTTCTTATAGACGATATCATCCTATTTTGAAGCGTTATCGTCCACATCATGGTACAGACTTTGGGGCAAGAAGAGGTACACCACTTTTAGCTGTTAACTCTGGGAGGGTTATTTTCTCTGGTTGGATGGGTGGCTATGGAAAAGTAGTGAAGATCAAACATGCGGGAGGGTACGTCTCTCTTTATGCACATCAAAGTCGTATACGGGCTAAAAGAGGACAAAAGGTTAAAAAGGGTCAAGTCATTGGCTATGTAGGGAATACAGGAAGAAGTACTGGTCCACATTTACATTTTGGACTGATGAAAAATGGACGATGGATCAATCCTATGAAAGTGTTACGTAAAAAGTCTATCAAAACCTCTGTACTGAAAAAGTTTACAAAATATGAAGATGTGAAAACAACAAAATATAAAAAGGTTGACATAAAGGGTACTACAGAAAATAGAAAAAAACTTTTAGCCTATTTGAAAAATGATACACCCTCTTATATCTGGGGGAAAGAGCATAGAGCGAATGTCAGACTTCAAGATAAGGAAGCGTTAGAAAATGACAAGCATTAAAATGCAGTACAGGGAGGCACTAAATGCCGACTCTTAAAAATAAAATTGAAAACTTTAAACTGGGTCCACTCACTGAGTCTAAATTTATTTCAACCGCTTTAGCAACATACGAGCAAAATGGTATTAAAAAAGATTGGGAGATCGTACAGGCACATGATAGTGTTGCCATACTTATCTACCATAAAGAGCATAACTGTTTTATCTTAGTGAAACAGTTTAGACCAGCTGTATACCTCAATAACAGTGACGGTATGACTGTTGAACTTTGTGCAGGTATTGTCGATAAAGAGCATTCTTTAGCACAGATAGCAAAAGAAGAGATAGAAGAAGAGTGTGGTTATGCTGTGCCACTTGAAAATATAGAAAAAATCACCTCTTTTCATACTTCTGTAGGTTTTGCCGGAAGTAAACAGATTCTTTATTATGTTGAGGTTGATGAGAGTATGAAGGTTTCAGATGGTGGTGGTGTGGATGGAGAGTTAATCGAAGTGATGCATCTTCCAGTTGCTGAAGCCAAAGAGCTTATCTATAATGAGACTATCGCAAAAACACCAGGATTGATATTTGCATTCATATGGTGGTTTGAAAATAAGTAGCAAGGAGTAGGGAGCAAGTAGCAATCAACTCTGTAATTCTTTTATGAAAAAGTTTGACAAGAGACAGTAAGGTATGTCAAAATACTGCTACCTGCTATGCGTCTTCTTTAGCCTGTGTAAAGGCTGCATAGTAGGTACTTCCATCTGAAAAGCTGTTGACGGTAAGTTTTGAGAAGTTTTCAAGATAAGCCCAAAAATCTTCTATCAGTTTTTCATCTACACCTTCAAGCTCATTGAGCGCTTCCCTCATGGTACCAAGCCACTCTATACGTGACTTTTCAGTGATTGAAAAGTCGTCGTGAATACGTATCATATATTCGTTAAGTTCCATGCCTTTTGCTTCGTCTTCATAGACTTTTGGTCCACCACAGATTTGAATGAAAAATTTAGTATTTTTTACTTTAATTTCATTAAATTCATCTTCATCTTGAGGAAAGAAGTGAGCTATGTCACTCTCATAGATCTTGTCATAAAAATTATACATGAGCTCGCGCATTCCATCTTCACCACCAACTGCTTCAAAAAATTCGATAACAGGGTTGTGAAAGTGAACTTGTTCACCTTTTTCTACAGGGGTAATATCCATTGACATGATTGTCCTTAGGAAAATATTTTTACGGATTATAATTAAAATAACTTAATGTTTCTTCTTATTCCTTTTCTTTTTTGTTTTG
>SOIK01000135.1 GCA_004377245.1 Sulfurovum sp.
TCAACAACCTCATACAACGCTCTTTTAAGTGGACGTGCCCCATACACAGGGTCAAAGCCAGCTTCTGCGATGTATGCTTTGGTATTAGGCGCTAAAGTGATGGTTATGTCACGCTCTGCGAGTTTCGCTTGGATGCCTTTGAACAAGATATCTACGATACTTGTAATGGCATCAAGGTCAAGTGGATTGAAGATGACCATATCGTCCAAACGGTTGAGGAACTCTGGCTTGAAGTTGCGTTTGAGCTCTTCGTTTACCGCTGCTCTTCTTTCCTCTGCGTCAGTTATGGTCATGATCTTGTCTGACGCGATGTTCGATGTCATGATAATGATGGTGTTTTTAAAGTCTATGGTGACACCTTTGTTATCTGTGAGACGACCATCGTCAAGCACTTGCAAGAGTGTGTTAAAGACGTCAGGGTGGGCTTTTTCTATCTCATCAAAAAGAACAACAGAGTAAGGTTTTCTTCTTACTGCTTCAGTGAGTTGTCCACCCTCTTCATAACCTACATAACCTGGAGGTGCACCGACCAAACGACTCGCTGCATGTTTCTCCATGTATTCACTCATATCTATACGGATGAGTGCTTTTTCACTGTCAAAAAGGAACTTTGCCAGGGTTTTAGCTACTTGTGTTTTACCTACGCCTGTAGGACCAAGGAACATAAAACTTCCTATAGGTCTGTTCAAGTCACTAAGTCCTGCTTTATTACGCTTGATGGCTCTTGCTACGGCTTTGAGAGCTTCTTCTTGCCCTACCACCTCTTCTTTAAGGATGCTTTCGATGGCAAGGATCTTCTCTTTTTCACCTTGAAGCATCTTGCTTACAGAGATACCTGTCCAACGACTCACAATGCTGGCTATCATCTCTTCATCTACAGAGTTTTTAAGAAGTGTACCCTCGGACATCATTTGAGTCCATTTATCTTCTAGGTTGCTTAGCTTCTCTTGCTCTGCAGGGATTTTCCCGTACTCTATCTCAGCAGCTTTGTTGAAGTCACCTTCACGCTTGACGTGTTCTGCTTGCGTTTTGAGTGACCCTATAGTTGTTTTAACTTCAGCTATCTGATTAAAAACCTCTTTTTCATTGTCAAATTGACTTTGTAATGACATACGTTTCTCTTCAAGGTCAGCCAACTCTTTCTCTATCTCGGAAAGACGAGAAGTGTTTTTATCACTCTCTTCCATCTTTAAAGCTTCTTTTTCAACTTGAAGCGTAGAGATCTCACGTTTTGCTTTTGAAAGATCCGTAGGCTCACTCTCTATCTGCATTTTAAGCTCTGCTGCTGCTTCATCTATAAGGTCGATAGCCTTATCTGGTAAGAATCTATCGGTAATATATCTGTCTGACAACTTCGCTGAAGCCACCAACGCTGCATCAGTGATGATGACATTATGGTGTGTTTCAAGTCTGCTCTTGATACCCCTAAGTATCTGCAACGCTTCATTGATGCTTGGCTCATCGACTTTAACCGGCTGGAAACGTCTCTGCAGGGCAGTGTCTTTTTCAAAGTACTTTCTATACTCTTTAAGTGTTGTAGCTCCTATAGTATGAAGCTCACCACGTGCAAGGGCTGGTTTGAGTATATTTGCTGCATCCATACTCCCCTCACTCGCCCCCGCTCCAATAATGGTATGGATCTCATCGATGAAAAGGATGACATTGGCAGATTCTTTTACTTCATCGATGACTGCTTTGAGTCGGTCCTCGAACTCACCTCTATACTTGGCTCCTGCGATGAGTCTACTCATATCCAGTGAGATGACACGCATGTTTTGAAGGCTTAATGGCACTTCTTTGTTTACGATACGCTGAGCAAGCCCCTCTACGATGGCAGTTTTACCTGTTCCAGGCTCCCCTATAAGGATAGGATTATTCTTTGTCTTACGGATGAGGATCTGCATCATGCGTTGTACTTCTTCATCTCTACCGATGACTGGGTCAAGCTCTCCATCAAGTGCTTTTTGGTTCAAGTCTATACCGTACTGCGCTAACGCTTCTAGTGTTTCATCTCCACTTTGAGAGTCTATCTGTTTGCCTCCACGGATACTCTCCAAAGTCTTTTTATATTCATTCATATCAACGTATTTGCCGAGTGTCTCTCGTATGAAGCTTTCACCTGCATTTGCCATAAGCCATGCATCAACAGCAAGATACTGGTCACCATTGGCCGTCATTACGCCTTCTGCATTTTGTAGTGAACGCACTAAGTTTTGTGAGAGCTTTATGTTCTCTTTTGTGACAGATGAAACAGCTGGAAGCTTGTTTGCTATACTTTTTGCTTCCAACTCAATAGCAGCTTTATCTGCATTCATCTTATTGAGTGCCTGGTGTAAGATAGAACCACTGTTGGTCAACAGTGCCCAAATGAGATGTATAGGATCCACTTCCTGATTTTTATTATGTAAAGCAAGAGATACACCAGACTCAATGGTACCTTGCATTTGATTGGTTAATTTTTCTAATATATTCATAAAATACTCCTAAAAATGTACATGATTTCACACAAATCATTTAGTGATTTGTTGCACTGCATTTTAATGCTTGTAATTATTATACAACTTTAGTCACTTTGTGTCAATTTTCTTTCATGATTTTATTTATATAAGACTATTTAAGAAGCATTTACCTTAGTTATATATA
>SOIK01000085.1 GCA_004377245.1 Sulfurovum sp.
ATGAAAACAGCACAACAGATAATAGAAAATACATACAACACAAAAGCAAACTTCAAAGAGCAGGTAGAGCTATACAATCTAAGCCTTGATGATGTAGGCCGTAACCACATACAGCTATAATCCAATAATGCACCTATCGTTTTATATTCTAGTATGGAAGATGATAAAGTGGTGAGTCAATCGGTATCTTTTAGATGAGAGGGCATAGCATGAAAACAGAAGAAATAAGAAATCTTGTACCCCTATTAGAAAGAATGCAGAATAAGCTTTATGATACTATTCTCCAGTGCAACACATTAAAATTCTTCTTTTATTTTAATTCATATGCATTAGAAGAGGGAGAAATACAATAAATTTTGTTAATCGCCAAAACATTCTTTTGTATGACTGTCTCCAACCCCAATCTCTCTGCAATTATTTTAAGTGATTTAATCACATCAGGTTCTATCGTAGTTATTTCAACCAACAAGTCCCCTTTATATCCAGCGTAGCTCCGAATATCTATAATATCAAATTTGAGTGCTTGTCGAATAATCTCTTTTCGTTCATCATTCATGTTATTCTCTGATGAAGCAAGCTTCGATACAGATTTTCCATGTGTCCAAATATGTTCTTCACTTTCAGTTTCATCTAAAGGTTTGTCATTCATCTCATATCCTTTATAGTAAATTATCTATCTCTACAAATTATAGCACACAGTATCTTTTAACAACTGCTTCAACTCTCGACACTCTTTATTCTCAATATACAGATTAAGCCATGACTCTACCAATAAGGTACATTTTGAGGAGTTTTTCTACACTATAAAAAGGGTTATATTGGAGTGATATAAGTTTCCAAAACTGAACAATAAAAACCCACACAATGATTTTTATACAATACACCTGATACAATATTTCAAGATATCATCTGAAAGGCAAAGCAATGAAAAAATTATTATTACTAACAGTTCTTGTCTTTGGACTACACGCAGAATCTGTAGAACATAAGTTTAAGTTTATATAAGTAGACTTTAGTTTACATTCAATTTAAAAGGAGAGACTTATGTTTTTAAGAGATGTAAAAAAAGGGATTGCTGTACTGTTTGGTATAGTTGTATTGAGTTTTGGTATTACTGGCTGTGGTGGGGGTAGTGGTGGTGATAGTACTAGTACAGTACCAGAAAGCAACCTAATTGTTATTACTGAAGAGAATAGTGAAAAAGTTATAGATGCTGTATTAGGCTCCACAGAGATTGGCGATGGTTTTGAAAATGGACCATCATTTAAAAGTGTTGATGCTACACAAAGTGCACCTATGTTAAAAAGTATTGAAATACCTGCATTAAAAAAATATTGTCTACTTCAAAAAGCTTAAATAGCATTGCAGAAAGTGGTACCATAGAGTGTTCTGAAAGTGGTTCTTTCGCATATGATGGTAGTGAAACAAGTGCAACGTTTACTTTTAACAATTGTACAGAGTCTGGCATTACCATGAATGGTACCCTATCAATGACTATGAATAATGATGGAACATCTGGAACACTGACTTATACTAATTTCAGTATTATACAAGATGAAAATAACAAAGTTGTTTATACTTCTGCAACAGCTGCTTTTAGTTTTGATAGTAGTTATGAACTAATTAACATGACCATAACCATAAATGCCTATCAAGTTATCTCTGGAGAAAGAACAGATTTTGACAATTATAGACTTACTTTTGTTGCTGATAGTAATTACAATGTAGCACTTACTGTTAATGGTTCGATTAGATCTGATTGTTTAGGTGGATGGGTTGAAATTACAACAAACGAAGCTATACAAGGGAATGCTTATGATGATTGTCCTTCAGCTGGTCAAATTGTTATAAGTGGGAATGCTTCCAGTTTAACTGTGACCTTTAACGCTGATGGCAGTGTAGATGTATCTGGTGCGGTAACTGACCATTATGATAGTTGTAATGATCTAGATACAGGAGCTTGCAGTAATTACTAAAATAGATTGCTTCATTGGTTATCGTTATAGCCAATGAAGTCTCATGTTCGTATTTAATTAAGATTAAAATCTAGAGCTGGCATTTCAGATTTAAATTCTGGAAAGTCACTCGATACACTACAAAAACAATAGGCCACTATGAAAACATAGGATTAGTGATGTCAAAAGTGGTAGGTGTAGTAGACACAAATTTCTAATAATAAAAAATATTCTATTTTTTGTAATCTTAGCATAAATAGTAAAAGCACTTGTGATTTATATTTCAGACAATATGAGAGAAAAAAGATTGGAGAGGATAGGAAAATAATAGCTGATAAATTTTTGCTATAATAAAATAAGATTTCAATATCAAGGAACAAAAAAATGATTTTAAAAAAGTTAGAAGATGGAATAGTAGTCTCTGCTGTAGAGATTAAATCATTTGACGTTACAATAGATAGCAATAATAGGGCTATAATAACAGTGACATTAAATAATGTTAATAATAGTGAAGCTGTCTACAATCAAGAACCTGGTGATAATCATATTTATCAAATTGTAGATAATAATAATAATATAATAAGACTTATCCATCAATAGCTCACAAATACTACTTAAATAGAGAGCTACAAAGTAAATAGTAGTATTTTAAGTAGTACTTTTTAAAA
>SOIK01000143.1 GCA_004377245.1 Sulfurovum sp.
CATGGATAAAGAAGACTTGATTTGGTGCCATCTTCTCTGTTGGATACGCTTTAATGGTCGTAGAGCCTGTTTTACTTGAAACTTCAACAGTATCACCAAAAGCGATACCTTTCTCTTTTGCTACACGCTTATTGATCCAGATATAATTTTCAGGCATTAGGTCTCTTAACACAATATTATTGGATGTGCCACTCTGTGTATACTGGGCATGTCTTCCTGTGATGAGTCTGAACTTACCTTCCGGTACCAAGAAGTTATACTCTTCTTTCCAAGTTGGCATTGCATCAACACCTTTTTTTGCCAAACTTACAAGGTTACACTCAAGTTTCCCTGATGATGTTTTAAGCTTACCACCGCCTACACTGTATGACTTCTCTTTTTCAGGATAATACTGATGTACATTGGCAGAGAGTTGTTTATAATACGTATCCATTTTAGGATAATAAACCCCATGCTTTTTCAATGCTTCAGCAGCACCATGATGATCATGTACGGCATGTTCATTGAGTTCTTCCTGGTCATGTGCATAGATTTGAGTCATATCAAACTCTTCTTTATAGTACTCTTCTTCATTAGACTCAGCAATACCGTCTTGTACTTCTTCATCATACTTTTTAGTAATATCAAAAAGTGGTCTGGAGAGCTGTGCTGTCAATCCACGTAAGATCTCATTGACCGGTTTTGTCTCAAACATTGGATCAATTACTTTATTACGTTGTGCGATGGATGGCTCTACCCCACCAAATGTTTTCACAGGATCTGTTCTCTCCAAGTAGGTACACTCTGGAAGTACCACGTCCGCATACATTACTGTATCACTTGGCATAGTATCGATACATACAACAAGTTCCATCTGTTTGAGCATTTCTGCCGTTTTGGCCGTATTTGGCATATTTTGCATCGGGTTATGCTTATAGCAGAACATTCCACGAACTTTATAAGGCATTTTACCCTCTAAAAATCGGTTTCTCCAACCCAACCATGAACCACCACCGGAGACAACAGCACAGTCATCATATCCAGCTTCAGTCTTTATAATAGCTCTTGCTTTAGCTTTATCATACATAGGTATTAACAATTCATGCCCTTTAATCGATATCTTATCACCAAAGATCAATCCACCTTTTGTATCAATCCCGCCACCAAGTCCTTGGAAGATAGCCATAGCACGACGAAGTTGGAAGTCATTTTGTGCAAAAGTACTTCTTCTTCCCGGATAGTAAACTGCTTTAGGAGCGTGAGCCATAAACTCTCTTGCTATCTTATATATCTCTTTTGCTTTGATATTTGTAAGAGGTTCTGCCCATTCAGGTGTATATTTATTGGAAAGTACATGGGATTTATATTCTTCAAACCCGTTAAAATTAGCCTCTACATATGCTTTATCGTAGAGCTCTTCACTCAACACAACATATGTCAATGCTAAAACAAATGCCAAGTCTGTCCCTGGATTGATCGCTAACCACTTGTCTGCTTTGGCAGCAGTATTGGTAAACCGTGGATCAATACAAATAAGTTTTGCACCTCTTCCTTTGGTTCTTTTGAAAAGATCCATTGTATCTGGTGTAACAATGGCTTCTGCTCTATTGGCACCTGCCATAATGACATACTCGGCATTATCTAGATCTGCTTGTGGATACGCACCGATAGTTACACCATACCCTGATGCTACTGTCTGCAAACAGATAGAAGCATGGTTGAGCCAGTTGGCTGAGCCAAACGCTTCATAAAAAGTTTTAAATGTATGTTCTGCCATACCCTCACCTGCACAGAAAAGGAATGATGAACGATTATCTTTCTCTTCATCCAAGATCTTTGTAGTCTTTTCTGTAATATATTTAAAGGCTTCGTCCCATGTTACTTTTTTGAACTTACCTTCACCTTTTTCACCTATACGGATCATTGGATGCTTTAAACGATCCGGGTCATACAGTGCTTGGATCCCTGCATTTCCTCTTGGACATAACATATTCTTCGATTTTGGGAACATAGGGTTTGGATCTAGTTTAGTCACAACCCCATCTTCAACTCTGGCGATAGCTGCACACTTATTCACACACATTTCACACAGTGTAGGAATATTTTTAACCTCTTTGGCTGCACCTGTTTTGGTAGTAATAGTCAGCTTTTTATCATGCGCATCACTGCTTGCAAAAAGATTTGTTGCACTTATTGCTGTTCCTCCAGCAACACTCATCGCAACCGTTCCTTGTAGAAACTTCCGTCTCGACATTTCAACTTGCATAAGCACTCCTCCTTCTATTAAATAGTTTTACTTGATAAATAGGAGTAATTTACTCCTATTTATAAGCATATGTTATATGTTATAGTAGTTTTGCTTATGAAAGTATGATTTTATATAAAATTGTCATAGTTTTTTCGTCAAATATTTATTTAACCCACAATATGCAGTAGAATGATGAAAATAGTATTTAGTGCTTGTGTTTAGGAAATTTGCAGAAAATTTGGGTTTAAGGACGATAGATGATATTCATATCATCCAAATTCCCATGTTCAAAATCTTTATGACAAGCTATACAATTTGACTTATCTTTTATCTTTTTTTGTTTATACACCGATTTTGGAATATCTTTGTGTGTTTCTCTCCAGT
>SOIK01000245.1 GCA_004377245.1 Sulfurovum sp.
AAGGTAGCACCATCTACTTTAATATGCTCTATTTGGCTTTTAAGGGCTTTTTCTCTTTGCCCTATTTCAGTCTTAACTGCTTTGAGTTGTGCAAGTTGAGCTTCAAGATTATCATTTGCAAAAGCGATATAGTCTGCCAATGATGTATCTATTGGTAATTTGTCGGCTTTTATAGCCTCAATCTTCCAAGATAAGGTATCTCCTACATTGTCCGAAGTTTCCAAGCTTGTGTGCTTAAATACTAAATCATTTTTCATCTTTTTTGTCCTCCTGTTTTGTTTTTACTTTTATCAGCAAATCAACCACAATGCTCGCTTCATTTTTATAGAGATCATGAACATTATTAACACCAAAATAAAGCAATAGTAGCTCATCTAGTGTAGTCTTTGTTTCCCCTGCAAGCTTTTCTATATTCTTTTTTATATCTTTTGATGCAAAAGGTTGCGGTCTAAATTTTTCACTAAGGGTTGGCGGCTTCCAATATACAAAAATATCTTTATTTTTTTTCTTGTCTTTATATGTTGCTCTTGTGTATTCTTTTTTATTGGTGCTCTTATTATTATATATTTCTTGTGATATGACTTCTGCATAAAGATTATCTACTTCATATAAATATCTCCCTATACCCCACTCTACCCATGCTCTTTTTTCTGCACTACTAAGCCCTCCTTTTATAGGTTCGATTTGGGTATTTTCTGCACCATTCCATTTAGTTATCCACTCTCCGTCATGCTTGATGGATGCACCACACATAGCACCATCACCAATACTATTTGGAAGTGTTGTGAATTCGTTTTTCCAACTAAACGCACCCACAACCTCATCGAGCCTTTGTTGTATGTCTCTGGCAGTAATATACGCAAGCACTCTAATCCATATTTTTTCAGGAGTTCCGCCCACCTGCTGAACTCTCCATTCAAGAGAATTCATTCCAAAGGGTTGTGACAAATCTCTAGCTATTCTTTGTGGCGTTTTCATTTTTGCTCTCCTTTTATCCTCTCTTCATGTAGTCTTACACTCTCTTCTGCAAAGCTAGGGAATGGCTCAAACTGCTTATCATTTATATTTTCAACAATTTTAAGTGCCAACTCTTCGGTGTCTTTTGTTCCTGCTTCATATCCATCTATCCAATGAGCCATGTCGGAAGCGGTTACACACCCTGCCTCTTTTGCTCTTTCTATTAGTGATGTTGATGTTTTCATATTTATATCCTTTGCTTTAGGAAACTTATTTGAAGAGGACGCCTAAAGCGTAAACCGCCCTCAAATAAATTTGTTTGTTAGCCTTTCGGCACTTAGAGGTAAACCCTCACAAGGACGATAATGTTTAGGTAGGGTAAATCTATTAAAAGGAGGTTTAAAATAAGACTTTCATTATCGCCCATGTCAAAGTTTGGTGAGCCAGAACGGAATCGAACCGCCATCATCTTGTGGATGCACCGCATTAACCATACAATATTACTTGTGTAGTGTTCTTGGCTCATATAAGCTCTTGGTGAAGTGGTGGTAGGTCGTGACTCCTACAGTCCGTGCTTGCGGCTCACGGTTGGTTTCACATCGCTAACAATGCTTCATCTTCTTTCCGCTAATCCAAGTGCTTCTACTTTCAGCACCGCACCACTTCATAAAAAGCTCTTAACAAAAACAAGTTAAATAACATCGGATTAAATGTTCCGATAACACAATTTTAGCAGAGAACAAAATAAATGTCAAGGGTTTTTGATATATTTTGTATTATTCTTGACACAAGTTGTATTTTTGTGCTATACTTCTTACATATTAAGATAAAGGATATAAATGAAACACTTGGAAGCACAGAAAGAAGAAATTATTAAAGACTTCAAAAAAGGTTTGAGCTTACGAAAGTTATCTATATATTATCATTGCTCAGTAAACACAATGATAAAAATATTAAAAAAATGGGGAGTGAAAAATGACTAGTGATAATATAGAAAAAATGATTAAATTGTCGCTTGGTGGGTATAAAAATAAAGAAATTGCAACATTATTAAATATTAGTGCAGATACTATTTCATATAATCTATTAAGGAACAATATAAGACAGCACAGAAAAAGAGGAAGTATTAAAAATAAAAAACTCTATGATGTGTGGAGAGAGATGAAACAGAGATGCTTTAATAAAAATCACAAATCATATAAATATTATGGAGCAAAAAACATAAAGGTTTGTGATGAATGGATAAATGATTATACTAGTTTCGAAAACTGGGCTTTGCAAAATGGATATAAAAACACACTAACAATAGATAGAATAGCCAATGATGGAGATTATGAATTGTCTAATTGTCAATGGATTACACAACGTGAACAAATATTAAAGCAGGATAGATTTTCCTATAGATTAAAGGATAACAAATGAACCTAGCTATTTTAAGAGATACAATTTCAGACATGGTGACTGACTTATTGTTTTACGATAGAAAAGAGGATATTGAACTACCTAAGGGTGCTATAGAAAAAGCCATCAAGGATGAAATTATATCTATAGATTATATAGTTGATATGTTTCGTAAAGAATTAGAGAGAAACCTAAAGGATAACAAATGAAAATATACTTACTAACCAAGCGATGGTATGACAATGAT
>SOIK01000014.1 GCA_004377245.1 Sulfurovum sp.
CACTACTTGAAGAATCAGATATCGTTAGCTCTATCTCATTTGGAGCACAAGGTAAGAAATATGAACTTGGTCTTAAAAAACATCATGACCATCTTATCTGTACCGCTTGCGGAGAGATCACTGAGTTTTTTGATGAAACCATCGAAGCACAACAAGAGAAGATCGCTAGAAAGTTCAACTTTCAAATGACTGACCATACAATGAAAATCGTAGGGCTTTGTGAAAAGTGTCAAGAGAAATAAAGAATACCATTGAATCCAAATCAAAAAAGAGAAAATTTTACAGTTAATGAATTTTCTCTTTACATACTTGGATTAAATGCGACCAGTCGCATGAGCCTACTACTGAAGTAGTCACAGTGACAACGTAGTTTATGAAGCTTTGCTTTATAAACGTCCATTTAATAAAAACAACACAGGAGAAACCTTGATATTTGAAAATCAATATATTCAAGAACGTATTAAAAAAACAGAGAGATTAAGAGAAGAGGGAATCAACCCTTATCCTAATCAAGTGAAAAAAGGAACCCCTTCTAAACAATTTTTAGAAGAGTGTGCTTACATCAAAGAGTTAGATGCTGATGAGAAAAAAGATGAGAATAAAACCTATACACTGACAGGTAGACTCAAGTTTGTTCGTATTATGGGAAAAGCTGCTTTTGCTAAGATAGAGGACTCAGAGGGATTAGTTCAGATTTATTACAATAGAGATGAACTTCCAGAAGGTTTCTACAATACCGTAGCAAAGAAACTTTTTGAAGTAGGTGACATCATCGAAGCAAAAGGATACCCTTTTGTAACAGGTACAGGTGAACTTACACTACACTGTAAAGAGATGAGAATTGTCTCTAAAGCCATTTCTCCACTTCCAGAAAAGTTCCATGGTTTACAAGACCATGAATTGCGTTATCGTCAGAGATACCTTGATATGATCATGAATCCTGAGATAAAAGAAAACTTTATCATGAGAAGTAAAATCGTATCTTTGGTAAGAAGATTTTTTGAAGATAAAACATTTTTAGAAGTTGAAACCCCTATGTTACACCCGATTCCTGGTGGAGCGAATGCTAGACCATTTGTAACACATCATAATGCTTTGGATGTTGAGCGTTATTTACGTATCGCTCCTGAACTTTACCTCAAACGTCTTATCGTTGGTGGTATGGAAGCTGTATTTGAGATAAACAGAAACTTCAGAAATGAAGGGATGGATCATACCCATAACCCTGAATTTACGATGATAGAATTCTATTGGGCATACAAAACCTATATAGAGTTGATGGAAATTACTGAAGAGTTATTTGACTACCTCTTTGATAACCTTGGGCTTGAGAGAAAACTCCCATATGGTGACCTAGAGATAGACTTTGCTACACCATTTGCGAAGATACCATATATAGAGTCACTCACAAGCATAGGCGGCGTACCAGCAGATGTTGCGACTGACAAAGAAAAAGCATTAGCTTATCTTGCAGAACATAATGTAAAAGTAGCCAGTAACCTTACACTAGGCTACCTGCAAGCTGAACTCTTTGACGAGTTTGTAGAAGGTAAACTGATCAACCCTACTTATATCACAGATTTCCCAGTAGATATCTCACCACTTGCACGCAGATCTGATGATAATCCAGACATTGCAGAGCGTTTTGAACTCTTTATGGCGGGTAAAGAGATAGCCAACGGTTTCTCTGAGCTTAATGACCCTATCGATCAATATGAGAGATTTAAGGGACAAGTAGATGCTAAAGAAGCTACAGGTGATGATGAAGCGATGCATATGGATACAGATTATGTCAAAGCACTTAGCTACGGTATGACACCAACAGCTGGTGAAGGAATCGGTATAGACAGACTTGTAATGATGTTGACCAATCAACACTCTATTAGAGATGTCTTGTTGTTCCCTGCCATGAAGCCAGAAGCACCAAGACCTGAGTATACAGAAGATGAGAAGCGTTAAATAAACGACAATAGTTTGTCGTTTATAGGTTCGGAACCAAAGGTGATGTCGCTTACGACCACCGACGGAGACCAAAGCGAAGCCATGAAGGCGAAACTTTTAAAGAAAAACAAGTTAAAATCAACACATAAAGGAACAACATGTCATATGCAATAGAAACTTTTGATCCAGAGATTTTCGAAGCCATAGAAAATGAGCGTAAGAGACAAACAGATCACTTAGAGATGATCGCAAGTGAGAACTTTACAATCCCTGCTGTTATGGAAGCGATGGGTTCTGTATTTACAAATAAGTATGCTGAGGGCTACCCGTATAAAAGATACTATGGTGGATGTGAATATGCTGATGTAGTTGAGCAACTTGCTATCGATAGAGCTTGTGAGCTTTTTGACTGTAACTATGCAAATGTTCAACCTCACTCAGGAAGTCAGGCAAACGGTGCAGTCTATGCAGCACTCATCAAAGCTGGTGACAAAATATTAGGTATGGACTTAAGTCATGGTGGTCACCTCACTCACGGTTCTAAACCAAGTTTTTCCGGTAAAAACTACTCAAGCTTTACGTATGGTGTAGAGCTTGATGGTCGCATCAACTATGAAAGAGTACTTGATATCGCAAAAATCGTACAACCAAAGATCATCGTATGTGGTGCTTCCGCGTATGCTAGAGAGATAGACTTTAAAAAGTTTAGAGAGATCGCTGATGAAGTTGGTGCTATTCTTTTCGCTGATATCGCTCATATCGCCGGTTTGGTATGTGCAGGTGAGCACCCTAGCCCATTCCCGTATGCAGATGTAGTGACTACAACAACACACAAAACACTTGCAGGACCTCGTGGTGGTATGATCATGACAAATGATGAAGATGTAGCTAAGAAGATCAATTCAGCTATCTTCCCAGGACTCCAAGGTGGACCACTTGTACATGTGATCGCAGCTAAAGCTGTTGGATTCAAATACAACCTTAGTGATGAGTGGAAAGTACACGCAAAACAAGTAAAAGCAAATGCTTCTAAACTTGCTGAAGTACTTGTAGCAAGAGGGTATGATGTAGTCTCTGGAGGAACAGATAATCACCTTGTATTGGTTTCTTTCCTTGATAAAGATTTCTCTGGTAAAGATGCTGATGCAGCACTTGGAGCAGCAGGTATTACTGTAAACAAAAACACTGTACCAGGTGAGACAAGAAGTCCATTTGTTACTTCGGGTGTGCGTATCGGTTCTCCTGCACTTACAAGTAGAGGTATGAAAGAGAAAGAGTTTGAGATCATCGCAAATAAAATTGCTGATGTTCTTGACAATGTAAATGACGCTGCACTTCATGCGAAGATTAAAGATGAGATGAAAGTACTGGCACAAGATTTTGTTATCTATGACAAAGCTATCTACTAAGGGCTCAAGATAAAAGTCTTTGTACCTATTCAAGACGCTTTACGAGCAAAGCCCGTAAAACAACGTTGTCACTGTGACTACTTCAGCAGTAGGCTCATGCGACCAGTCACATTGTTCAAACAGGACAAATAGTTGAAAGTTTTTGATCTAGAGCTTTTTGATAGCCACTACTACATTAAAAGAAATACGATTGTTGAAAAAATAACTTTCAACAATCGTACCTTTTATGCCAAATTTGAGCACGTAAATGAAGCTCTGACCCCCCTGCTACTCAAACAACACCTTAATAGACAATACACCATCGCAGCACCTCTGCTCGAAAACAACCTTACCAACTACCTTGTACTTGAGTACAAAGGAGAAGAGTATCTGAGGTTTTACCATCTGATAAAACACTTGTTTAAAACACTTGATATCACAAGTTATCAAATCTATCAAGGCAAGTACAAAGAGACCTTACAAGTCTTTATAGAAGTCGATCAGTTAACACTTCAAGAGGCAGATACAAAACTTCAAGAGATTTCAGATGCTCTAAGACAAAAGTTAATAAAAAAATGGAAGTGTCTACCCTTATCTTCTCTACCAGAAGCTTATAATATTATTACGTTACCATATAAAAAGTTATAGTTTAGAGAAAAGCCATATACTAGTACGGTACTAACTAACACAAAATAAGGGGAAAAGTGAAAAATAGATTAATTATAACCATAAGTGACATCAATGGCTCTAAGCAATATAATGTTCATGAGTTTATCAAACATGCTATTCTTTGGGTACTTCTAATGGTGGTACTTACTGCAACGGGCACTTACTTTTATGTCAATATGCTCAATAAGAAAATATCCGGTCTCAATGAAAAAAATAGAATAGTTAAACAGGAAAACCGTAAACTGAACATTGAGAAAATAGATTTACAAAACAAAATAAAAGATGAAAAAGAAAAGCTGCTTTCCATGAACGAAAAACTTCAGGAAATAGAAGAAGCTATAGGTATTGGACCTGATATTAATGCAACTTTTTTTGATAGAGTAGATGAAAATGTAAAAAAGATAAAAGAGACGAAGCGTAAAAATATTCAAAAACTTGAAGAACTAAAAGCACAAACCGAAAAAAAAATAGAAATAGAAAAGATTACTGCCCTACAAAAAGCATTTTTGGTCAACGGGATTCCCAATGGCAAAATATTAAACTATAGAAGAGTCTCTAGCAAGTTTGGATATAGAGTTCATCCTGTGACTAAAAGAAAAGATTTTCATGCCGGTCTAGATTTGAGTGCAAGCAATGGAACACCCATATATGCACCTGCAAACGGTGTTGTTGAGTATTCAGATAAAAAAGGTGCTTATGGGAATTTTCTTCTAATCGCACACTCCTATGGATTTAAAACCGCCTATGGACACTTAAGTAAATATGCTGTAAAAAGTGGTGAGTACGTCTCTAAAGGGCAAGTCATAGCTTATGTGGGGAATACTGGACGAAGTACCGGACCTCACCTGCATTATGAAATCAGATATCTGAACAAATGGGTAAATCCTAAAATCTTTATAAATTGGGATCCAAAAAACATAAATCAAATTACAGATAAAGTAACAAAAGTGCACTGGAGTGGGATATTTAAACAAATTCAAAAATCTATTGACTTGGTAAAGTAAAGAAAGTACAATAAAATACAATATAGAAAAGGTAAAATTATGGCATTATTTAATGGTAATAAAAAAAAGAGTGGGAAAAATAAGCACAGTAATATAAATACGGCAACAATTGTCACAGCCTGTACAGAGATAACAGGGGACTTAAAAGGGAGTGATACAGTCCATATAGATGGAACACTTCACGGCAATATAATTGTAGACAATATGGTTGTTGTTGGCAAAAGTGGCATAATAAATGGCAATATCAAAGCACAAAAAATAATGGTCAATGGAAACGTTAAAGGAAGCATGACATGTGTTGATCTGGAAATCATGCAATCAGGAAAAGTATCTCACAGAATAGATGCCGATAAAATCATTCTAGATGGAGAAGTAGAGGGTACAATATTGGCAAAAACCTCTATCAATATTCTTCGAAATGGTCGCGTAAAAACAGATTTACTCAAAAGTGAAACAATAATAGTCAATGGTTCTATTGAGGGGAAGATCATAGCAACAGAACTTCTCGAAGTGGGTAAAGATGGATTTGTTCAGGGTGAAATTGTTGTTAAAAATATTAAGACACAAGAGGGTGGTAGAATGATTGGATCCATGGCAACCTATGAGGATAGCATGAAAGAAACCGTAGAAAAAGAAAATACAGAAAAAGAAGATAAAACACAGAAAATAGTTACCCCACAAGAAGAGGAAAAGAGTAGCAAAAAATAAGTAACTATTACGATACAATAACTTCTCAAAACATTTCAATTTGAAAATTAAAGCTGGATACACAATGTTTGAAAATATTTTAAGATTTTTTGTCAATAACAGCAGATTGAACTATTTTCTTTTTATCTTAGTTTTTATAACCGGTGTAGTACTTTATACTAAAACCCCCAAAGAAATTTTTCCCTCTTTTGAACTTGATATGATCTCTGTCAATGGATATTATGCAGGCTCCTCTATCGACATGCTGGACAAGATGGCTGTTAAAGAGATAGAAACCCAGATCAAAAGTATTGATGGTATCGATAAGATGGCGACTGTTATCTCAGCCGGTAAGTTCAATATCATTTTAGAGCTTGAAAAGCGTGTAAACAAATACAATACTGCAGATAAAGTCAAAGATGTCATTACACTCACTAAACAATATCTTCCAAGTGATATGGATGAACCCAGTGTGAAAGTTTTAGAGATCAAAAAAGATCTTATGCGTGTCGCCATTTCATCCAATACAGTCTCCCATGGTGAATTAATAGAAGCTGCTAATCTGCTGAAAGACAAGATTACGATACTGAAAAACATTTCAGAAGTCTCTATTTTCGGTGATTCAGATAAGTACTATGATATTCGCCTCAATAGTGAAAAAATACGTGCATTGGGACTGGATGAAAACAGTGTTGTTACTGCACTATCTGGACTCTCATACATATTTCCCATAGGAACCATAGAAGACAGCCAAAATGGGCACTACTTCATCTCTACCTATAATGGACCAAAAGATGCACAGAAGATGCTTCAAAGTCGCATTAAGGTTTCGGGTAAAACACTCTATCTTAAAGATATTGCTACTGTTTCTAAGCGCTATGAAGATACGGCTACCATGTATTCTATTGATACTAAACATGCTGTAGATCTTTCTGTCAAACAAAGTAGCATAGGAAATGCTTTAGTGCTTTCAAAAGCTATTATAGCCCTCGTAGACCAAAGTAACCTGACAAGCAAAAACATCACCTATACCATTCATGATGATAGGTCTGAAGCGATTAAAGATCGTCTTAATATTGTTATTTCAAATATACTCTTGGGGCTTATTTTGATTGGTCTGTTGGTAGCACTTTTAATCAACAAACGTATGTCTTTCATCATCTCTTTGGGTATCCCTACCTCTTTTGTTATGGGGGCTATTTATCTCTATGTTGCAGGGTATTCCATCAATATGATCTCACTGATCGGTGTACTCATTGCACTGGGGATCATTGTTGATGATGCTATTGTAGTGAGTGAAAATATTCAGCAACATATCGAAGAAGGGCTGGAACCAAAAGAAGCCGCTATTCTTGGGGCAAAAGAGATGTTTAAGCCTGTTACCATTGCTTCACTCACTACACTTTTTGCCTTCATCCCTGCCCTCATGATGAGCGGGACAATGGGAGAAGTGATCAAACTCATACCCATTGCTGTTTCTGTACTTGTTTTAGCTTCCCTGATAGAATCTTTTCTTTTTTTACCCATTCATGCAGCACACGTCTTAAACAAAGAACAAAAAACCACATCATGGGAAAGTGTCAATCGATTCTATAGTTGGATCATCCACTTTTTCATGCGATATAAAAAAACTTTTTTACTACTTTTTATTATTTTGGTTCCACTCTTTATCGTGATGGGTATAAAAGCCAGTAAGTTCCAAATGTTTCCTCAATTTGATGCAACTACCATTAATATTACACTCAAAGCAAATGTCAATACGAAAACTGAAGAGACTATCAAATATCTTAAAGCCATTGAAAAAGATCTTTATGAGAGAAAAGACCTGTTCTTCATCTCACATGTAGGATCCGTTTCCGGCTGGAGAAGAGACAGTGCCGGTAACAGTGAAACCTACCCTTATGTGGGACAGATCACTATTGAACTGCAAAAACTCAAAGCACAAAATTTTATAGATAAGTTCATCACCCCTACGCTTAGTTTTTATTATGATGAAGAGGGACGTACAAGAGAAGATAAATCAGTCATTATCGCAAAAGAGTTACGTCACTTTTTAGAAACACAAAAATATAAAGAGAAATTCAACCTCTCTGATCTTGCCATTGTAGAGCGTAAAGTAGGACCCATTAAGTCTGACATTAAAATAGGACTCATTTCTGATGACAATCAAAAAGTAATGCACTATGCAGAAAAAATGAAAGCTGCACTTCGTCAAATTGATGGAATAGTCTCCGTCAACGATGCCATGAACTATGGTATAGATGAGATCAAACTTCAAGTTAACAGTTATGGTGAATCTCTGGGTTTGAGTGAACAAAAATTGGGGATACTCCTCTCTAATTTTTATCTGGAAAGAAAAATAGGATTTGCTTTTGACAGCAGTGATCTACTGGAATTAAAAATCAGATCTGTGCAAAAAGATTCTCTGAATGTACTCAAAAACTTCCAGATCAAACTTGACGATAACCAGTTTGTTACACTCAAAGATGTGGTTCACTTTAATGTGATCAAATCTTTTGAAAAGATCATTAAAGACAGTGGTGAGAAAAACTTTTATGTCTATGCCAATGTGGACAGTAAAAAGATCACAGCCACTGAAACACTCAAACAGATCGACAGTATTCTAGAAGAAGCAAAAAAAGACGGGATAAAGATCATCTTCAAAGGAGAAGACGAGAAGAAAAAAGAACTTAAAAGTGACATGATGGCAGCCAGCGGGGTTGCAATGCTTCTTATCATGCTCTCACTTCTCTATCTTTTTAACTCTTTTAGAGAGACTTTTATGATGATGTCTGTCATACCTTTTGCCTTTTTAGGTGTACTCATCGGTCACTTTACACTGGGAATCAACCTCTCCATGCCTTCTATCATCGGTATGCTTGGTCTCTCTGGGGTCGTTATCAACGATGGTATCATCATGGTAATTAATCTTAAAAAAGCAAACAATATGGAAGAGATTTTCTTCTATGCATCTAAAAGATTTAGACCTATTATACTCACTTCTGTCACCACACTCATAGGTCTCTCTTCTCTTGTCTTTTTCCCCACAGGACAGGCTACCATTTTCCAGCCTATGGCAATTGCATTGGCATTTGGACTTGCATGGGGAACGGTACTTAATCTACTTTATTTGCCTGTTCTTTATACGATTCTTAATCAAAAAAGATTGGGGATCTAAAGATTATCTCTAAAGTTTTATATAAATAAATATGATATAATCAGTCCAAAATAATATCCGGAGATTTCCATACATTATGAATGACCACAATTTAGATGACCTTATCATCGATAATATCGAACCTAAAAACAGTAAAACAAAGAGTTTTTTAACTATTATTGCACTACTAATTGTTGTTTTGATCGTAGCAATTATCCTTACAAAAATCATACTCAAAGATCCAAATGCAGAAAAACTTGCTTTTGAAGAGAACAACACTGAGCTGATCAGTCCAGAACTTACGCTCCAAAGTGCTGCTGAACCCAAAGCAAAAAAAGAAGAAACAAAACTTTCAAATATTATAGAGCATGAACCTAAGGCACCTGTTCAAGTAGAAGAAGTTGCTAAAGAAACGATAGAGATAACAAAAGAAGTTGTTCAAGTTCTCAAGCAACCTGAAGTGAAGACAAAAGTTGAAAACAGTATAAAAGAAGTAGTAAAAACAGAAATCCCAGAAAAAAAAGAAGTGTTAGAGAAAGTAGAACCAAAAAAAGTAGAGCCAAAGAAAGAAGAAATAAAAAAAGAATTACCAAAAGTAGTAAAACCTCTTCCAACAAAAATCATAGAGAAAGCAAAAGAACGTCCAACAGGAAGACCTGTCAATGTGCCAGCGACTACAAAACCTGTTACAGCACAAGCTTACTACATTCAAGTAGGTTCATTTACACAAACACCTAGTGCACGTTTCCTAAGTATCATTAAAAACAGTGGATTTAACTATAAGATCACATCTCCAACAAGCTCTGGAACAAAAAAACTGCTTATCGGTCCATATAAAAACAGAGCATCTGCTGATACTGCTTTAGTAAGAGTCAAAGACCGTATTAATAAAAGTGCCTTTGTGGTCAAAAAGTAGGTTTCATCATGCATAAAACAGTTCTATTTGACCAACTCACCCCTGTCGCGCTCTATGGAAAGATAAAAGCACTTTTCCCAGATGAAGTGACGATGCTTTTTGAGAGTGTGGTCAATACAAGTGATGGGAATTTCTCTTTCATTACCATAGGTGCACAAGAACGTCTCACGTATAAAGATAAAACAACTACTTATACAGATAAATCTGGGCTTCAAAAGATCTTATCAGCAGATCCCTTCTCTTTTCTGAAATCTTACTATGCTAATGTTGATAAGCAAGCCTATCAGACATTAGCCTCTGAAGTTGGATTTTCTTTTGTAGATGGTTTTATAGGTTTCATCGCTTATGATATGGTTAAAGTATTTGAACCTGTACTTGAAGAGAGTATGGACAACCTTTTAGATCCACTCAATACACCTGACCTTGATCTTGTACGTCCAAAGATCATTATTGCCTATTCTCATAAAAATGCGAAACTCACACTCATTTTAAATGATGACTCTATGCAAAATGGGCTTGAGTCTATAGAAAACATCTTACATAATACATGTACCCCGATGCCACTTAAAGCTGTAAAGCTCGATGGTGAAGGAAGTTTTAGCATCGATGAAGCACGTTTTAAAGCACTTGTGGATGAGTCCAAAGAGAGCATACGTTCTGGTGACATCTTTCAAATTCTCCTTTCAAATAGATACACTCAAAAAGGAAAAATTGATCCTCTAAGTTTCTATAGAGTATTGCGTTCCAAAAACCCTTCTCCCTACCTTTTCTTACTTGACTATGAAGATTTCTCTATCTGTGGTTCTTCTCCAGAAGTGATGGTACGCCTTACAGAAGGTGAGATACTTCTTCGTCCCATTGCAGGTACGCGTAAACGTGGTAAAAATGCAAAACGGGACAAAGAGCTGGAACTTGAAATGTTAAATGACCCTAAAGAGTGTGCAGAGCATCTTATGCTTATAGACTTAGGTCGTAATGATGTAGGTCGTGTAGCACAAACCGGTACAGTTAAAGTGACTGATATGATGCGTGTAGAGAAATACTCTCACGTCATGCATATGGTTTCTGATGTTGAAGCCTTACTAGAAGAAGATAAAGATATGTTTGACCTCTTCGCTGCAACTTTTACAGCAGGAACAATGACAGGTGCACCAAAGATAAAAGCCATGGAGCTTATCGCTGAGTTTGAAGGCCTTAAACGTGGTTTCTACTCTGGGTCAGTGGGTTACTTCTCTTTTGACGGAAACATGGATTCAGCCATCGCCATCCGTACTTCTCTCATAAAACCAGATAGCATTACCCTACAAGCAGGTGCTGGCGTGGTGGCTGACTCCGTACCAGAACTAGAGTACCTTGAAGTAAAAAACAAACTTGCTGCCCTGCTCGCTACACTCAAAGAAATGGAAAGCCTCTAAAGATGAGTAAAGCACTCTTTGCCATCTTTGGAAACCCTGTCTCACATTCAAAATCACCCCTTATGCATAACCTCTCCTTTCAAGGATTAGGGTTTGATGGCTGTTATACACGTTATTTACTAGAAGATGGTGAGAGACTCAAAAAAACTTTTTTTGATCTTCAACTCAAAGGTATTAATATCACAGTACCGCACAAAGAGCATGCCTATAATGCTTGTGATGTACTAGACCCTTTTGCACAAAAAGTAGGTGCGGTCAATACCATCGTTGAAAAAGAGGGAAAACTCTACGGATACAATACCGATGCACCAGGTTTTTTAAAAGCTATCTCTGAGTTTAAAGAAGCCAAAACAGTTCTTTTTTTAGGTGCAGGAGGTACAGCACAATCCACAAGTAGTATCTTACGTGATGCTGGTTATGAAGTAACTCTTCTCAATAGAAGTCCAGGTCGATTGGTACGATATAAAAATGAAGGCTTTGAAACCTACACTTTTGACACCTTCATATCTGATATACATTTGCCCAAAGTATATGACCTCGTTATCAATATGACTTCGGCAGGACTTGAAGATGATTCACTCCCTGCACCACTGGAGATACTAAAACAAGTCATCCCGACAGCAAAAGCCTGTGTTGATGTCATTTACGGAAAAGAGACGCCTTTTTTGAAGCTTGCAAAAAAACATCATAAACCCACTAAAGATGGTAGTGATATGCTACTCTATCAAGGTATCATAGCATTTGAACATTTTACAGACCACCAATACAGTTTTGAAGAGATTGAAGGCTATATGAAAAAGGCTTTTATACTATAACTCTTTATTTGACTTCAATTAACCTTTAGTGATTACAATAATACTATACAGGAGTAAAAATGATTAATATTCTTATGATCGAAGATGATACGGAGTTTGCAGAACTTCTGAGTGAATACCTCTCACAATATGATATAAAAGTAACTAACTTTGAAGACCCATATTTAGGGTTGAGTGCTGGTGTAAAAAAATATGATCTTCTCATTCTTGACCTTACTCTACCTGGCATGGATGGGCTGGAAGTATGTGAGGAGATGGTTCAGAAATATGATATTCCTATTATCATCTCCTCTGCCAGAAGTGACATTAATGATAAGGTAGATGCTCTTGCTCTAGGGGCAGATGACTACCTTCCTAAACCTTATGACCCTAAAGAGATGTATGCACGCATCACTTCTCTACTCAGACGTTACAGTAAAACACAACCACAAGAGACAGCACCTCAAGGTGATTTTGAAACGAAAGGAGATACTATCTACTTTAAAGGCGAAGCCCTCTCCTTAACACCTGCAGAGTATGAAGTACTCTCTTTGCTCGTAAAACATCAAGGCATGACTCAGTCACGCGAACAGATCATCAATACAGCAAGAACCATGAGTATAGACTCACAAGGAAAAAGTCTTGATGTGATCATCTCCAAGATACGAACAAAGTTGGGTGACAACAAACGCATCCAAGCTGTACGTGGTGTAGGGTATAAACTCGTATGACAGGACTCAGTTATTATTCAAAACGCATATGGAGCAAAGCTCCACATACTACACTAACGCTATATTCTTCGACTCAGCATTTAGTACTTCGCTTGCACCGCATTTTAGATACTGATCTTCATCAGAGTGCTCACGCAACTGGTTGTGTTTTTATATTTGACAAAGTTTGCTAAATGTTTGCTACTTCCCTACGCAGTAAAATTAATTTAGTTTTCTCTATTACCCTACTACTTCTTGCTATACTATTCACTGTATCTATTAAGTATGATCGTAATAAGCTCGAGGAGCATACCGCAGCCCAAGAAAGAGCAATGTCACACTATCTCTATATGTATTATTTAAAACATGGTGAGATAGACAAAGCCTATTTAGCTGCACAGAATATCTCTGTAATTACTGATAAAGGTAAAATCGTTCAGATAGAACGATACTTTAAAGACAAAGGAAAACTCAAACGTTATGCTGTTGATACTTACCATTTAAAAAGAATCATCATCATAAACAACGATAGATTTAAACTCATCCTTGAAAACAAAAATAAAATGCAGTATCCACTCAAGCGTGTTATTGTATTTTCAATTGTTTTTCTCTTAATCATTCTTCTTTATCTCTGGATCATTAAAAGTTTAAGACCATTATCTGAACTCAAAAATAAAATACAGACATTCTCTCAAGGGAACCTTGATATATCTTGCAAAAGTGATAAAAAAGATGAGATAGCAGAAGTAGCCAATGAGTTTGATCATGCTGTAACCATGATACGAGAACTCTTACAATCACGTCAACTCTTTTTACGTGCCATTATGCATGAACTAAAAACCCCTATTGCCAAAGGACGTTTGGTAAGTGAAATGCTTCATGATGAAAAAAATAAAGCACGTATGCATAGCATCTTTGAGCGACTTAATCTTCTTATAGATGAGTTTGCCAAAATAGAGAAGATCACTTCAAAGAACTTTGAACTCACCATCAAACCTTACAAGATGAGTGACTTACTGGAAGCCAGTATAGATATGCTAATGATAGAAAATCCAAAGCGGCTCATCACTACGGAGATTAAACAGGATTATATACTGGATGTTGATTTTGAGCTTTTTACCCTCGTCATTAAAAACTTACTTGATAATAGCGTCAAATACAGTCTAGATAAACATGTCACTGTCGTTATAGATGAGAACAAATTAGAGATCATAAACAGAGGAGAAGCTCTTAAAGAGCCGTTAGAAAACTACTTCGAACCTTTCCATACTTCTAAAAAAGGGTTAGGATTAGGACTTTATATTGTAAAAAGTATTTTGGATATTCATCAAATGGAGTTGGACTACCGGCATGAAGATAGTAAAAATATCTTCACGGTGGTTTAAAAGAATATAGAACCCTCTGAGTTACCTAGAGTTATTCAGAGGGTTCTATTATTTATCAGTTCCTGCAATCGTATCAGAAAGCATAAATGCAAGCTCTAAAGCTTGGCTTGCATTGAGTCTTGGGTCACATTGTGTGTGGTAACGACTTGCAAGTTCTTCTGCTGTAATGGCACATGATGTACTTCCTGTACACTCTGTTACATCATTACCCGTCATCTCTAAGTGGATACCGGCAGCTACTGTTCCCATCTCTTTATGGATAGCAAAGAACTGTTCTACTTCACTCAAGATGTTATTAAAGTCTCTTGTTTTAAAACCAGTTGAACTTTTTTCAATATTTCCATGCATAGGGTCACAAGACCAAACAACATTTCTTCCTTCATCTCTTACACGTTTAAGAAGTTTAGGGAAATACTCTTTTATCTTACTCGCACCCATACGAACGATGAGATTAAGTCTACCCTCTTCATTATCAGGATTCAGCACATCGATAAGCTCTATAAGCTCATCCTCTTCCATACTTGGACCTACTTTACAACCAATTGGGTTTTGGATCCCTCTAAAGTACTCAATATGTGCTTCAGTAAGGTCTCTTGTTCTGTCACCTATCCACAACATATGTGCTGAACAGTCATACCACTCACCTGTCTCTGCATCTTGTCTTGTAAGTGCTTCTTCATAGTTCAAGAGCAATGCTTCATGTGAAGTATACATTGTTGTTTGATGAAGTTGAGGCATGGTATCACTGTTAAGTCCACACGCAGCCATAAACTTCATTGAGTGGTCTATCTTATCACTCAATTCATCATAACGTTTACCTAGTGGATTATCTTTAATGAAATCAAGATTCCACTGATGCACTCTATTGAGATCAGCTAAGCCACCTCTTGAAAATGCACGCAAAAGATTAAGTGTTGCTGCTGATTGGTTATAAGCTTTAAGCATATTTTTAGGGTTCGGAACTCTTGCTTCTTCCGTAAACTCCATACCGTTGATGATATCTCCACGGTAACTTGGCAACTTAACACCATCTATCTCTTCAAAGTCTGAAGATCTAGGTTTTGCAAACTGTCCAGCGATACGCCCTATTTTAACCACTGGTTTACCTGTTGTATACATCAGTATCATGTTCATTTGAAGCATAAGTTTAAAAAGGTTCTTGATGCTCTGCGCATCAAAATCAGAAAAGCTCTCTGCACAGTCCCCACCTTGAAGCAAAAAGGCTTCACCGCGTCCAGCTTTGGCTAACTTCTCTTTAAGATTTCTCGCTTCACCAGCAAAAATAAGTGGTGGGTATGAGCTTAACTCTTCTTCTACTTTTTCAAGAAGCTCTTGGTCTGGGTATGTTGGTTGTTGCTTTATAGGAAAATTTCTCCAGCTACTTGGTGTCCAACTCATGGCACATCCTTAATGGGCTTTTATATTACCCGAAAATTAATGAAAAGATTATAGCTTAAAACGTATGAAAAGAATATGGATAATAGAGATATACAAAAAATATTTTAAATATTTTCATATTTTGAGGTAAATTTAAGAATAAATGTGCATTTTCACATGGTGAATAAGTTGTGAATAACTCATATTAAAAAATGCAACCCGTGTTTTAGGGACTCATTACTTTTTGACAATAAAAGTAACAAAATTTGCCCATTGAAAAACAGTATCCACACTTTTAAATCCAGCATCTTTACACATCTGTATATTTTCTTTTATGGTAAAAGGGATGAGTACATTTTCCAAGGCTTCTCTCTTTTGTGCTATCTCATATTCACTGTACCCCTGCTCTTTTTTATAATCATAATACGTATCTATCATCTGTTTATCAAGCTTCTTGTCATCAAAAACAACTTTCTCAGAGAAGATAAACACTCCATCATCATTCATCCCGTCATAAATCTTCTTCACCAGTTCCAAACGTTGCATAGGGCGGATAAACTGTAGGGTATAGTTAGAAACCACCACATCTTCATTCTCATAATTATAGGTCAACATATCTGCGAGTTCCAACTCAATATTGGCACCAAAAGCCTGGCACTTCTGCTGAGCTCTGTCTAGCATCGCCTGAGAGTTATCTAACCCTTTAAGTTGCATCTTCGTATCCATCTTACTGTGTAAGTCAAGTAAGAACTTTGCCGTAGAAGAACCTAGATCAAGCACTTTCTTACCATCAGCTTGCTCTGACAATATCAATGAAATAACCAATTTCCGTACCTCATCGTAAAAAGGCACAGAACGGGTAAGCATATCATCAAAAACAGAAGCCACAGCTTCATCAAACTCAAACATTTTTTCTATGGGTTGTTTAAATACTTTATCTTTCATGCTGTCATTTTATCAAAAAGTTATGTATAACTAGCCTTACAGCAATAGAGTCTTTATTTTAAAAAAGTCTGTAAAACATGATAATAACGATCATCACGTAAAATAGTGTTATGCCCAACACCTTCAATGATCTTCACATCCACTTTTGAAGCAGGAAAAGCATCTATAAGTTTTTGAGAATGTTTCATTGTAATAACACTGTCTTTTTCTGCGATCAACACTAATGTCTTTGCTTTAATATCTTTGGCTCTGGCAACGGAATCATATTTATCCTTAAGCAATATCGACATGGGATAAAGAGGAAATCTCTCTTGTACCATACTCTGTGCGCTATCATACGCTGTGATCAATACCAATTTTTCAATATCTCTTTTAGATGCCAGGTAGGTAGCCACACCGCTCCCTAAACTTCGACCAAATACACTAATATCACTATGTTTGGATTTAATTTGATCAAAAATAGTGAGGGCATCAGAGTAGAGTCCTTTTTCACTTGGTTCGCCACTGCTTCCACCATACCCTCTGTAGTTCACAAGATAGACTGTATGTTCAGGGAAGAATCTATCAAAGGCAAAAGCACTTAATGCAACGGTATCACCATTACCTCCAAAGTAGAGTATAGCTTTCTCTTTTTTATCATTCACTACGATAACATTGATGGATTCTTTATCATTATGGAAGATGATCTCATTAAATACATGTTTTATTTTATCAGTTGGGGCATAGAGAAAATCTCTTTGATTTATAAAAAATAAAATTCCAAAAGCTATATAGGCAAGCAATAGTAACTTGATTAAGGCAATTAGAAATTTTTTCATTTTACATTACTCTTGCTTGAGAAATATCCTCTTCTATCTGCTCTTTTAACACATTTAATCCATCAAACTTCTGATTTTTACGGATAAATGCAACAAACTCGATCAAAACCGTACCACTTACTTCACCGATATCTTTGTCTATCACATGCGTCTCAACAGCATAAGAGCCATCTGTAGTCACACGATGCCCTAAAAAACTCACACTGGCGAACCATTCATTCCCAATCTTGGTTCGTGTAGCATAGACACCTTCTAAAGGAAGTTGGTAATGATCTACATGAAGGTTAAGTGTAGGGACAAGTTCTTTTTTACCAAGTCCCTGTCCAGCAATCACTTCACCATCTATACAATACCTTCTACCTAGTAGCTTATTGGCCATCTCTACCTTGCCTTCTCGCAAATATGCTTTGATAGTACGAGAGTGAACAGGTATGCCTTCTATACTTACCTCTTTTACAATACAGACTTCTCCATCAAAAAGTTCATCCAAATGCTCTGCATTACCCGCTTTTTCTTTACCAAAAGCAAAATCATACCCTACGATGATCTTTTCCAAATGAGGAAAATCCTCTTTTAATTTGTTTACAAATGCTTTAGGTGTCAGCAACTTCACTTTATCAAAATGATAAAAACAGCATATTTTGGATGTATAAAGTGAACGCTTGTAACCAGGGGTTAAGTATCCACTATTTCGTTCTATGATTACGATAGCATCTGCCTGATCGATGAGTGTTTGATGAGCGATATGTATGCCATCAAAAGAGCCTATGGCGATACTTTTTATTATATTGTTAACTTTCAATTTTTAATTTCTACTTTCTACTTTTTTACAAAGTGAAAAAGATACTCCTGGTTACCCTCTTTACCTGCCACTTTAGAAAGTGCTTGGTATTTAAGTTCCCAGCCCAGCTTCTTCGCTTCTGCTTCAAATGCTTCCTTTTTTCTGGCTATAGCGTCTGCATCCTGCACCACGCCTTTACTGTCACGCTTCACATCTTTACCCACTTCAAACTGTGGTTTGTAAAGTATGATGATGTCTGCACCTACCTTTGCAAGTCTGTCTATATCGTTCGTAATTTGTAATATAGAGATAAAAGAAACATCACAAGTCACTAGTTCAAAAGCTTCTTCCACTTCAAAGTCACGGATATCTGTCTCTTCATGCAAAGAGAGTCTCTCTTCACTACGCAACGAAATATGAAGTTGGTTTTTACCCACATCTACACAAGAAAGTGACGCAACACCATTTTCAAGCAGTATCTGAGCAAAACCACCTGTACTCGAGCCTATATCTAATGCTCTTTTACCTTTAAAGTCCATAGGATACTCAGCTAAAAAGTTCTCCAGCTTACGAGCAGCACGACTCACATAAAACTTCTCATCAGCCACTTCCACTACAGAGTTCTCATCTATCTTTACAGAAGGCTTAGGCTTCTTGCCATCAACTTTCACATGCCCAGCCTTTATGGCATCATGCGCACGATTACGGCTCTCAAAGTAACCCTCTTCTACTAGGTATTTATCTAGTCTCATAACATCTCCCTCATAGCTTCTTCAGTTAAAGTTGTGACACCCAAACTCTCAGCCTTAGTCAACTTAGACCCAGCATCATCTCCATACACAACAAAATCCGTCTTTTTACTCACAGAACCACTCACTTTTGCCCCTAGTTTTTCCAGCATCTCTTTGACTACTCCACGGCTTACAGACATACTACCAGTTAGTACCACGGTTTTGTCTTTAAAAGGATTTTCGGCTGCTTCTACTTTCTTTTCTACTGTGGGCTGTATCTCCTCGAAGAGCTTTAAGATAAAGTCATAGTTTACACGCATAAACTCCAGTAGAGAGTTTGCCATCTCTTCACCTATGCCATCTATAGCTACAACTTCTTCAAATGTAACATCGACTACTCCTAAACCAAATTCTAAAGCCAATGACTTACTTGCCACTTCACCGATATGCTCTATGCCCATCGCAGAGATGAGTCTGTAGAGAAGTACACCTTTAGTATCAGCTATGGCTTGTAAAAGTTTATTAATACGCTTTTCTTTAAACCCTTCCAATCCTTCTAAATCTTCAAACCTCAGATGGTACAACCCTAAAATATCTTTAATCTTCTTTTCTTTAACAAGTATCTCGACTATTTTAGAACCAAGTCCGTCGATATTCATACAGCCTTTTTTGGCAAAATGGATGATGGAATTTACTACCCTGTCAGGACAATCCAAATTTTGACACTTGATAAGTGTACTTTCATCTAGCACTTCACTCTGACAAGTAGGACACTCCGTTGGGCGTTCTATACTTATTTCACTTCCATCACGTCTATCAGTCAACACTTTGGTGATCTTAGGGATGACATCACCTGAGCGTATGAGTATGACAGAGTCACCTATCATCAAGCCCTTACGTTCTATCTCATCAAAGTTATGCAATGTTGCACGTGCTATCATAGCACCTTCTATTTCTACTGGTTCCACTTCTGCTACAGGGGTAATAACTCCCGTTCTTCCTACCTGCAGGGTAATGGCATTGACTTTAGTGACTTTCTCTACAGCAGGGAATTTATAGGCACACATCCATTTAGGTACTTTTACAGTGTAGCCTAGATCCTCCTGCTTACTTACATCATCTACTTTGATAACCATACCATCCATTATCATCGGTATCTCATCGCGTAGAGAGATAAGCTTATGGTAAAAAGCTTCTATCTCTTCGATGCTATTACACTCCTGAGCATGTGGAGGCTCTAAAAATCCTAAGTCATAGACAAAATCCATCTTTTGGGAAAGTTTTGTTTGCTCCAAACTATTTTTACCTAAACCCCAAGGGTAAAAAACCAACCTTCTTTTAGCAGTTACAGAAGAGTCTAGTTGTCTTAAACTTCCTGCAGCGGCATTACGAGGGTTCGCAAAAGGTTGTTCTCCCTCTTCTAGTCTCTCTTTGTTGATAGCCTCAAAATCATCTTTACGGATAACCACTTCACCACGTATCTCTATCTGCCCTTCATACTCTATGCTAAGAGGCACAGAATGGATGGTTCGTACATTGTCCGTCACCTCTTCACCTATGACACCATCCCCACGCGTAATGGCACATACCAACTTTCCATCTTCGTAAAGCAGGTTCATGCTCGCACCATCGAACTTAGGCTCGCAGAAGTACTCACAAGCATCTACATTTTTCTCAACCCTTGTGATCCACTCCTCTACCTCATCATCACTAAATACATCTTCCATACTCCACATACGCTTGATATGCTTGGCTTTAGAAAACTCATCACGCACTACACCACCCACACGCTTTGTAGGAGAGTCTTCTGCCACTTCATCAGGGTTTGCTGTTTCGTAGTCTAACACTTCATGATAGAGCTTGTCATACTCCTCATCTGAAGCTATTGGATTGTCTTCTACATAGTAGGCATGTGCCCATTTTTTAAGGATTTGTATCTTTTCTTGGTATTGTTCGTTTATCATTTCTTATAAATTACTTTCACTTTTTTTCCATAAAACTTCGGTTCGGTATGTAAGATATATACATCTAAAAAAGCTTTCGCTCTAGCCAAATACTCTCTAAACTTCATCCTATACGCAGCAGCAGTTCCCGGGATATCTTTTGCCATAAAACCTATGGCTTTTTGCCCTTTGGCTTTAGCAATGAATAGTGCTCTTTCAAGATGAAATTTCTGAGAGACGATTATATAGTCTTTTAGGTCAAAAATCGCTTCAGCCCTCACCACAGAATCCAGCGTTCTAAACCCTGCGTAATCCAAGGTGATGTATCTACTCGGTATCCCTGCTTTTATAAGATCTTTTTGCATTGTTGTTGTCTCATCATAATACTTCGTACCATTATCTCCAGAAACCACTATGGCTTTGACTTTCCCTGATTTAAAAAGCTGTACGGCTGCTCGTATACGATAAATATAAAAGTAGTTTTTTTTACCTTTAGCTATATACTTAGTCGTACCTAATACCAATGCAGCTTTTTTTATTGGAACTTTTTTGATGTTATTATAAAGATTTGGTTCTGCTTGTTTTGAGATGTAGGTGTCTATAGAAATCAATCCTGCTACTGTAACTATAACAATCAAAAAAATCCATTTTATAGTACGCATCACTACCTTACAACATTGCTTCCAAAACTGTTAAGGCCTGCTGATGCTCTGTCACATCATGACACCGAACGATACTAGCCCCATTTTCCACAGCTTTCAAATGAATGGCCAAAGTTCCCGGCAAACGTTCTTCTGTGGGTGTAGGGATAATCTTATCTATCATCAACTTTCTACTGGCGCCTATGAGTACTTCACAGCCAAAGTGCGTAAAGTGGTTCAGGTTTTTAATCAAAGTAAGATTATGTTCTAAGGTTTTTCCAAAGCCTATGCCTACATCAAGTATGATATTTTCTCTGCTAAGTCCCAATGCTTCACACTTAGCAAGGCGTTCTTCGAAAAATGTACTTACCTCAACCATGACATCTTCATACTGAGGGTTTTTTTGCATCGTTTGTGGTGTACCTTGCATATGCATGATGCAGAGTTTGGCATCATATTTGACTGCTAGTTTAATGATGGCTTCATCACTTGCCCCGGTGATATCATTAATGAGGGTAAATCCACTTTGGAGTGCATACTCCACAACGGAAGGAGTATAGCTATCTACAGAAAAAGTCGCTTTTTCATAAAGTTTTTTAGACTTGATGGCATCACAGATAGGTTGGATACGTTCCAATTCTATTCCTGTACTCACTGGAGTGGAACCTGGACGGCTGGAGACTGCACCGATGTCTATGATGTCTGCACCATCTTCTATCATCTTTTCACATTGAGAAACGGCATCATCTGCGACAAACCTACTGCCTTCAAAAAAACTGTCATCGTTGGCATTTATGACACCCATGATCTGTGTCGGATAACGTTTTGTAGAAAGGAATTTTTTAAGTTCTGTGGCGACAGTTTTAAGTCCAAAAGGTTGTGCCAACTCTTTACGGGAAAGCAGTTCCATGTGCTTTTTAGTCCCTATCAAGATACAATCATAAGTAGGTTTCTCACAGAGTATCACACCACCAGGAACAGCAAGTTCCGCACCGATGCTCAAAGCATCTTGTTTGAGAATGTTTGCTGCGGGAGTTTTAAGGTCTTTGATGAAAAAGTAAAGCAGCTCCATCTTCTTTGCCATGATGCTTACACCACCACTCTCTACACCAAGTGCTTTAAGGGCTGATTTTTTATCTGTGATGTTACCAAGTTGATATATATTCATATAGTTCCCTATAGGTTTGTGATATATTTTACCGTTTTTTTCTCGCTAATAGTTTCAAAAGCAATGTATTTAACACAAACTGAGGCGGAGATCCTACATCCAGTGCAAGAAATGCATTTGAAAACAGCGTGAGTGTTTTTTCATCTAAGTCATAACTTTGTGAACAGATAGCCTCTTTGCTAATGCGTTCTACTAGAAGTTTCATCGCTTTGGTATCTGTACGTTTATGTGTTTGTATAAACTCATACACTGTAGCCAAAGAGAGTTGACCTAATTCTAATCCTAACATCTCTTCTTCTCTCTCTTCACTAAGCACCGTAATAGGTAACCGTGAGCGTATGGTATCTAAGATAGTCGCCTTGCTTGGCGTAAGGATGATGAACTCTTTTTTAGGTGGAGGCTCTTCTATGACTTTTAGGAGTTTGTTTTGTACTATAGGAGAAAATGTTTTAGCTGCAAGGATGATGACGGTAGTCTCTTCACTTGCCATGTATGCTTTTTCTATAGCAAGTTTCGCATCTTCAACCAAAAAAGTATCTTCTTTAACGATTTTAACGAAACGTTCCGTTGTTTTTGACGCTTCAAGTTTAGCTATAGTACCTTCTATGTCACTTGTGATGAGGACTTGGCTAATTAATGCGATACTCATGACTCTAAATCTAAGTCTCCAAAGAGTGCTTCTGAAAGCGTCATATCAAAAAGTTTATAGAGTTGTAAGAGTTTAATATCCAAAAGGGGGTCAGAACTTCGAAAGGCAAAACTGTTTTGTACCTCTTCATCCATCACCCATAAAAAACTATCTTCATTTCTATAAGCTAATTTTGTATAAGAATGATCTCCTTTACCAATATACCAAATATAGTATCCATTAGGATAAGAGATATCCAACATATCTTCAAGTAATTGTAACTCTTGTGTAGAAGTTAAGTTCTGCAAATTTGGAAAAATGTCAATAAGTTGGTAAAAAGGTAAAAGCGGTCTGTTTTTACGTAAATTATTGATACTATTTAAAATATATTTACCGAACCATTTATGTGATTCATCAGTAACGACAAGTACCGTCTTCCCTTCAAGCACTTGAGAAGCAGCACTTTTAACTAGAGGTGCCCACTCATAACGATACTCTTCCATCCACGAGAAACATGTTTCTTCTTCCCGTATGGTTTCGAGTGTCCACTTTAAGAGTTGTTGCATCGATTTACTTATCTAACCCATACGCTTCATGAAGTGTACGAATGGCAAGTTCTCCGTACTTATCATCTATCACCATAGAGATTTTGATCTCAGATGTTGAGATCATTTGGATGTTAATGTTACTTTTTGCAAGCACAGTAAAGGCTGTAGCAGCTACACCAGAATGAGACTTCATACCTACACCTACTACTGAAACTTTACATACATGTTCATCAAAGTCCATACCTTGTATGTCGTGGTCAAAGCTTGCCATCAGTTTTTTTGCATGTTCATGATCACTGTGGGGTACAG
>SOIK01000027.1 GCA_004377245.1 Sulfurovum sp.
ATTTCGCAAAATTGCTTAAGGATAGCGTTACTGTAAACTTCTATATAGGCGGTGCATACGGCTTTGAGAGGGGTTTTTTGGATAAATGTAATAATGCTATATCATTTGGTAAAATAACGCTTTCACATAAACTGGTGAAAGTTGTTTTGTTAGAACAGATATTTAGAGGACTGACTATCAACAATAATCACCCATATCATAAATAGGGAAATGTAAATGTTAACAAAAGTAGAGCTAGCGGAATTTCAAAATAAGTTATTAGACAGAAGAGTTCAAATAGAAAAAAACCTTACCGGTACAGCACTTGAACTAGAGGGAATGAGAGACCTTGAACTCAATGATGAGGGTGATTATGCGGCTGCATCTGCAGAAACTATCATAGATAGTGCCATTTTAGTACAACAGCGTAAAGAATTAAACGAAATTGAACTTGCTTTAGATAAAATAAAGGATGGGACTTATGGTACTTGTGAGATGTGTGAAGAGCCTATAGGCAGACCACGTTTAGACGTGAAAAACTTTGCACGTTTTTGTATCACATGCCGGGAGATCAACGAAAAAGAACAAAAGTAAGGGGTAGAATATGAGACTTGGTTTATATATTTTTGCAGCACTCACGCTCGGAGCCATCATTGGTGCGTTGACGTATACAATTAATCCAAACAATTATCTTGTGGAGATATTGGGGATTAATTTTAATTTTCCTATAGCTGTTTGGGTAGTTTTACCTATGTTTGTTTTACTTATATTTACTATTTTTCATATGCTTTTTTATAGTTTGAAAAGTTATTTTAAACTTAAAAAGTGGCAAAGAGATGCGACAACACTGGATGATGCACTTTATTGGTCATTGGTGAATGAACCAAAAGAACAAAAATATGCGATGGAAGAGGTCAAGAGTTCAGCAGTACTTTTAGGAAAATCCTCTTTAAATATTTTAGATAATGTTGAAGGACTTAATCCTAGACTATCAAGAGTTGTAAATATTATTAACAAAATTAAAAATGGTGAGTATGTTGATCTAAAAGAGCATAAAATGGCCAAAGTATTTAATGAAGGTAACCCTCATTTGATACAAAATAGACTAAACCGTTTAGAAACAGATAATGAATTTGTTGAAGAGGTTATGAAATCTTCAACAAAATTTTCCAAGTTGGTACAAGCACAGGCATTAGAGATTTTTGCACGTAAAGAGACATTTTATAAAGCGCGTAAATATGCCAAAGTATTTGATGCTAAAAATTTCCATACAATGCTAGCTAGAGTAAATCATGAAGAAGATATGGGACTCAACAGTGAAATTCTTAATGACTTTGTTTCTGGACTAAAGCTCACATGTACAGATTTTGTAAAAATAGCAAATGTTACCAAGAAACAATTTGCACCAGATCAAAACTTGGCACTTTTCAAGGGGTATCAACTTGAAAACCCTAAAGCACAAAATGCCTATCTTTATCTTTTGTTTGAGTATGAACTTTTAGATGAAGTAGCTGCATATTTAGAAGAACAGGATGAGGATGAGTTTATCAAATTTAGAGCACTTTATGAACTTAAACAAGAACATAAGAAGTTTAAACTTGAAGATCTTATCGATGCAGACGCTATTTGTAAATGAAACTCGACTTCTCTAAACCCCTTTATGCTTTAGCCCCTCTTGCGGGCTTTACAGACCTCCCTTTTCGTTCTGTTGTTAAGAAGTTTGGTGTTGACCTCACTGTAAGTGAGATGATAAGCTCCAATGCACTGGCATTTCAAAGTAAAAGAACCATCAAAATGCTAGAAAAAAATCCTCTTGAAGATCCTTATAGCATACAGTTAGCAGGCTCTGACCAAAGTGTCATGCAAAAAGCAGTTGAACATATAAACACGTTAGATGGTGTCTCAGTTATCGATCTAAACTGTGGCTGTCCTGCACCTAAGATAGTAAATAACCTTCAAGGCTCATCTCTTTTAACCGATCTGCCTAAAATGGCTGAGACTATAAGGACCATAAAAAAGTATTCTAACAAAGAGTATACTTCTGTCAAGATCCGTTTAGGTTTTGATGAAAAAAATCATGTAGAGATAGCTAAAATATGTGAAGATAATGGTGCTGACTTTATAGCAGTGCATGGTAGAACCAAAGCAGGAAGATACAAAGCAGCAGTTGATTATGACGCGATTAAAGAGATAAAAGAAGCTATTTCTATCCCTGTCATCGCCAATGGTGACATAGATAGCACAGCCAAAGCAAAATGGGTGCTGGAGCATACTGGAGCAGATGGCATTATGGTTGGTCGTGCAGCAATAGGAAAACCTTGGATATTTCATCAGATGAAAGAGGGCATTGAAGAAGTCTCTTCTGAACTCATTAAAGAAGTAGTGTTAGAACATTTTGATCAAATGTTAGCCCACTATGGTGAGTATGGGGCTATCATCTTCCGTAAACATTTACACACGTATTCCAAAGCAGGGTATCAAGGTGCTTCTGCTTTCAGAAATCTTGTAAATGGCATTGATAATCCCTCCGAGATGAGGGATGTTGTGGCTGAGTTCTTTTCTCAATCTTTTTTTA
>SOIK01000250.1 GCA_004377245.1 Sulfurovum sp.
TTTTCTAAATCTCCTGTTGATTTTTCTCTCTATAAAAAAGCCCTGGATGAAATACTGGAAGAGATACGTTCGGGCAATACCTATCTTTTAAATCTGACATTCAAAACATCCGTTGAGACAAACTATACCCTTAAAGAGATATTTACCTATGCAAGAGCCAAGTTCAAGCTCTACTTTAAAGACCAGTTTATCTGTTTCTCTCCTGAACGTTTTGTAGAGATAGAGAATGACACCATCGCTACCTACCCTATGAAAGGAACGATAGATGCAAACTTGCCTCATGCCAAAGAGACTATCTTGGCAGATGAAAAAGAGATGGCCGAACATGTCATGATAGTAGATCTCATGCGTAATGACCTTGGTATCATCGGTTCAGAGGTGAAAATAGAAAAGTTTCGTTATGTCGAGAAGATAAAGGCAGGGAAAAAAGAACTCTTGCAAGTCAGTTCTAAGATCACAGCAAAACTGCCTCTTGACTGGAGAGACAACTTAGGTACATTACTAAACCAAATTCTCCCTGCTGGTTCCATAAGTGGGACACCTAAAAAGAGTACTGTAAACATCATTAACCGTGTAGAAGATTATGATAGAGGGTTTTATACCGGGGTATTTGGTCTCTTTGACGGAACAACTCTACGTTCAGGTGTTATGATACGTTTCATCGAAAAAGAAAACGATACACTCTTCTACAAAAGTGGTGGAGGGATCACTATAGACAGTGATGCCAAAAGTGAATATGAAGAGTTGATCGATAAGATCTATTTGCCATTTTGATACAAGCACCTATCTACTCTATGCTTCCAAGCATATTTCTTGTCTACCAAAACCCTAGAAAAGTAAAGTTCTCCTGAGTCTCTCCATGGGTCTATAAGCACACCATCAAATATTTTTTCACCTTTTGCTACAACCACTAAAGCATTATGTTCCGAAAAATACTCTCCTATATTTGCTCCCACTAAATGGAAGTCAAAATGAGGGTATTTCTTTTCTAAAAGATGTACATATAGGGCATCACCCCAGTGATAGCAGAGTCCTTTTTCCCGCAACCCTACATTGACTAAAAAGTTATGAAACCATGGAGGCGAAGTGAGTTGAAACTCTTCTGTCAGCATGGTCGTTGCATGAAAGATATCTTCTGAAAGTATCTTGGCTTCTTTGGCAGGGATACTTATCTCTAAAGATCGTAATAGATCTGAAAGTTGTGTAATGCGCGTCTTAGGGGGAAGAGGAGGAGTAACAACACATCCTACCAACAAAAAGGATATCAGTAGTAGTTTAAAGAAGTGTTTGCACATAGTGACTAGGAAGATAATCATAAAAAGCAAACATGATCACTATCATGATACCACTATAGAGCCAAATCAATTTTGGGTCTTTAGAGAGCATGAATCCACCTATAAACCCAATGATCAACCCAGCTATATGAGCACTCATATCGATAGAGGGGATAGAGAGTCCAAGCACGATGTTAATCGCGATGATAATACTAAAATTTTTCATAAATGCTTTGGTATGTTCTTGGATCTTCTCTCTATGCGCCAAGAAAAACCCGGCCAATGCACCAAAGAGACCAAAGATAGCACCGGAGGCACCGATACCCACACTTACAGGATGCATATAAAGCGATGCAAGTCCACCTAAAAGACCAGAGAAAAGGTAGATACTTAAGTAAGACTTCGTATCAAAGTATATCTCTGCTCCACGCCCTATGAGATAGAGTGAAAACATATTCATCAACAAATGCGTCATTCCAGCATGTAAGAACATCGCTGTAAAAAGTCGCCACCATTCACCTTTGAGTACTGTAAACGGACCAAACAGTGCACCCATGTCTACAAGGGTTTGCATATCCATATCTATGATATCTTGACTGAAAAGTGCAGAGAAGATATAGACAATGAGATTTAGAATAATAATACTATAAGTGATTTTATATTCTTTAAATTCACTCATCATGAGAATTTAACAAATTGCCTCTGCAAAAATAACACCATCTATACCAGATCTTGCGATTTTAGCGATATCTTTCTCATCATGGATCAATACTAAGATACGTGTATCGAAAAGATATTCCTGTGCAATAGGCTGAATGACACAAGCTTCATCCTCTTCACAGATCATAAAGTTTGCATCCAAAGCATTGGCAAAAATAGCTTCATTGAGTGTATTTACAGTCACTGCATAAGGAATATCATTGCTTTGACAATATTTAGCAAGATCAATGGCTTCTACCAAAGGTTCAAGTAAAACGACATCATCAACTTGACTCTTTTTGATATCTTCTTCAGAAAAAACTTTACAAAAACGGCTACTTTCAATCCATGGATGACCAATAATTATCATAACACTCCCTTTACTATTTTATTATGCTTTTAACCAACACACTCATCACAATAATACTTACCATTGATAATAACACTCTCTTTTACCGTCACATAAGTACCGCACTTACTACACTCTACCAGTGTATCATCATCAAGTTTTTTCTCTTGAGGACTTTTACCCAATGTTGGAAGTTTCCCTCCAAAAAATTTATAAATAAGCAATCCTGCTA
>SOIK01000180.1 GCA_004377245.1 Sulfurovum sp.
AGAGAAAAACCTGTAGCAATGATGGGAGATATTAACCAGCATTATCGTTACATCCAAGCACTCTCAAAAGTACAGTTCCCTACACCAAACCCAGTGCCAAATCTTGATAGAGAGTTAAATCTCATTAAAAAACAAGGGGTACTCTCCTTAGATGAGATCTATGCTTTTGTCACGATATTCTCCTATTTTAATACCTTAAATACAGTAGGTTTTACAGAGCCTCTCCTCACTTGGATACAAGGTATAGAGATACCTGAAGAGATAGTTGAGGTGATAGGGTATTTCACAGAAGAAGGGAGTATCAACCCTGAACGTGACCCTAAACTTTTTAAACTTGAACGTGCCATAAAACAAAACAAAATAGACATCAAAGAGACACTCTATAAACTTGCTCACTCTAGCAAGTTGAGAGATTATCTGGTAGACACACAAGTCCACTTCAATGGTGGAGAAGAGACTCTTTTGGTACGCGGTGGGTTTAACAATGCTATCAAGGCTACAGTAGCAGCACGAAGTTCAGGTGGGTTTTTCTACATTATTCCACAAAGTATCTCGCATCTCAAAGAGACAGAGTCAGCCTTACTTAGTAATAAAGAAGAGTTGATCTATAAGTACTGTAAAGATATCTCGGCTGTCTTTTTTAAGTGGGAGCGTTTTCTAAGCTTTATCAACAAAGAGTATGACCGGTTTGACCACTATCAGGCACGGGTAAGTTTTGCCAGAGCTAAAGAGTATGAGTTCATATTGCCAAGCAAACAAAAGCGTATTAAACTGCAAGACTTTGCACACCCGGCCATAGAAAACCCTGTACCCATCACCATGGATTTCTCCAAGCAGATCATGCTTATAACAGGGGTGAATGCAGGGGGTAAAACCATGTTGCTCAAATCGATGCTAAGTGCTGTCTATATGAGTAAATACTTGCTTCCTTTCAAGTGTGATGCATCCAGGACTCAAGTGGGACACTATAAGGGCATTGAAGCAGTTATAGATGACCCTCAGTCAGTGAAAAATGATATCTCTACATTTGCAGGACGTATGCAAGAGTTTGCCAAGCTTTTTGAAAAAGAAGATGCTATCGTGGGTGTGGATGAGATAGAACTGGGAACCGATAGTGATGAAGCGGCAAGTCTGTTTCGTGTCATGTTGGATGAATTACGTAAGAAAGGCATTACCTTCATTGTGACTACCCACCATAAGCGGCTGGCTTCATTGATGGCTTCAGACGATGAAGTGGAACTCATTGCCGCACTCTATGATGAAGAGAGACGTCTCCCTACCTATACATTTTTACAAGGAAGTATAGGAAAGAGTTATGCTTTTGAAACAGCACAGCGTTATGGGGTTCCTGTAGCCATCGTCAACAGAGCTAAAGAGGTGTATGGGGAAGATAAAGAAAACCTCAATGAACTTATAGAGCGATCCACGTCACTTGAGCGTGAAATGCGACAGAAGATAGCAAAGATAGATGAAGAGTTGAGCTCTGTTGAGAAGCAGAAGCAAAAACTGTTAGATGAAGAGATCAAACTTCAAGAGAGCCATAGAAAAGCCATGGCTACCCTTGAAAATCGTTACAATGCAGCCACGAAGAAAGCAAGAGAAGCACTTAAGGTGAAAGAGTCAACAGAGGGAAGAAGACTGCTCAATATTGCCCATCAACGTAAAGATTTTAAACAAAAAGAGGTGAAGTTGGCAGATGAGATGCCACTTAAAGAGGGGGATAAGGTAAAGTATCGTTCCCATAAAGGTGAGTTACTCTCTTTGCGTGGTCGAGATGCCACTATCATCGTCGATGGACTTAAGATGAGAGTACCTCTGTCTCAACTCAAACGAAGAGGAGATACACCTAACATAAAAGCGAAACCTAAACCAAAACAGGCAAAAGTACATATAGAAAAGTCAGGTGCAAGTGTTTCAGTAAAAATACTTGGTATGCATGCAGATGAAGCCATAGATACCGTCGATAAATTTCTCTCAGATGCATTGGTACATGGGCTGAGTGAAGTACAGATCATTCATGGAACAGGTGGAGGAGTTTTGTCAAAATTAGTGAGTGAGTACTTAAAATCTCACCCTAAAGTAGAGAAGTTTTATCGTATGCCGGGTAACTTGGGTATTACAGTAGTGGAATTATAACCCTTTTTTTAACTCCAAAAGGTATAATATATCTAATTAAAATGTTGTAGGAGTATGCAGTGGATATTGCAGATGTAAAAAAAAAGTTGAGTAGTGATGAAAAAGTGCTTGTGAGTGCCTTCAAATTGGAGACACTTTATAAGAAGCATAAGTTTAAGATCTGGGCTGTAGTAGCTGCTCTCATTCTTTTCTTTGTTGGGAAAGCAGCGATGGATGCGATGCATAATGCAAAACTGGCAGAAGCCAATCAGGCATTTTTGACACTGCAGATAAAAGCAGATGATACACAGGCCCTTCAAACACTCAAAGAAAAAAATCCAGCACTTTTTGAACTTTTTAGCTATGCACAAGCAGTGAAAAAGCAAGATGTTAAAGCTTTAAATACTTTAGCAGGAAGTAGCAATG
>SOIK01000157.1 GCA_004377245.1 Sulfurovum sp.
AATTTTAAGGAGTTACTATGCAATGGGGAAAAGTTTTTTATATATTTTTTACGTTAATGAGTCTTACGACATCTGCAGCGTTTTTGCATGATCATGCACTTGTGGCACTATTTATAGCAGGGTCTGTGAATGTTGTCTCGACCATTATGAAAATTGGTGTGAGAAATATACTTTCAGCGGAACTCTTGGCAGGTTCATTAGTGGCGGACTTACACTTGATTCCTGCATTTTTTGCAATGAAATTTTATGATAATCAGCCACTTGCAGTAGGCTTAGTCATCGGGGCAGTTATAGCCAACCTTTATACTATTGTTATCTCTATAGTAGAGAGTTCTAAAGAGAAGGCAGACTTTTAAACCTGTTAGGTATCTTAACTGTGATATTACTTTTAAGGGATGAACTATGGTAAATATGCCTACACTTCATGGAACAAACTCTGAACTCAAACGACAAGAGATCAAAGACTATTTTCAATATTGTTACAAATGCTATGAGTCACTTTTTGATCTCATAGCAGATGAAAAAGCTTATTTTCAAAAAGCAGACCCCCTTCGTCATCCTATCATTTTTTACTACGGGCATACAGCCACATTTTTCATTAACAAATTTAAACTTGCCAAAATCATAGATGAACGTATCGATGCAAAGTTAGAATCTATCTTTGCTGTAGGTGTGGATGAGATGAGTTGGGATGACTTAAATGAAAAACATTATGAATGGCCCACTTTAGAAGAGACACAAGCCTACCGAGATAAAGTATATGATGTTGTCTCTGACTTGATAGACAGACTTCCGTTAACCCTGCCTATTACTGAAAGTTCCCCTTGGTGGATCGTCTTAATGGGTATAGAACATGAGAACATCCATCTTGAAACCTCTTCCGTACTACTACGTCAACTTCCTTTCAAAACGATCAAAGAAAATGTACAATGGAAAGAGTGTGAAAGTGTTGGCGATGCTCCACAAAATGAACTTTTAGATGTGAGTGCCGGTACAGTGATACTCGGTAAAAACAAAGATGCCCAACTCTATGGATGGGATAATGAATATGGTGTTCATCAAGCAGATATACCGGCATTCAAAGCATCTAAATACCTAGCTAGCAATGCAGAGTTTCTCACTTTTGTTGAAGATGGTGGTTATGATAATGACGATTTTTGGTGTGAAGAAGGTGCCTCATGGAAAAAATATACCAAAGCCAAACATCCTCTGTTTTGGATAGACGATGTAAGAGCTACAGTAGGATATAGATTTCGTACATTAAGCCGTGAGATAGACCTGCCACTTAACTGGCCTGTAGAAGTGAATTATTTAGAAGCAGAAGCATTTTGTAGATGGTTGAGTAAAAAAGAGGGATTAACTCTTATGCTGCCTACAGAAGATGAGTATATACGTTTACGTGATGAAGTTAAAGTACCTACTTATTTAGAATGGACTGCCAAGGGTAAAGCACCTGCAAACATCAACTTAGAGGGCTTTGCCTCTTCTGTGCCTGTAGATACCTATGAGCAGGGTGGATTTTATGATGTTGTAGGTAATGTATGGCAGTGGTCACGTACACCCATCTACCCTTTTGAAGGATTTAAAGTACATCCTATCTATGATGACTTTACCGTACCAACTTTTGATGGTAAACATAATCTCATCAATGGCGGCTCCTGGGTGAGTTGTGGAAACTTAGCTACGCAAAAGAGCCGTTATGGTTTCAGACGACATTTTTACCAACATGTGGGCTTTAGATATGTGCAGAGTAACTATGAAGAGAAAGTAACGACGAACTCCTACACCACAGATAGCATCATCTCTCAGTATTGTCATTTTGGTTGGGGTGAAAACAGATTGGGTGTAGAGAATTATCCTGCAAAGTGTGCGAGTATAGTCTTAGAGTATATGAAAGATAAACCAAAACGTAGAGCTTTTGACATAGGTTGTGCCATAGGACGAAGCTCTTTTGAACTTGCACGCGGCTTTGATGAAGTGATAGGAGTGGATTTTTCTGCAAGGTTCATACAAGAAGCTCAAGTACTCAAAGAGAATGGGATACTTCGTTATGTGATGCCTACAGAGGGTGAACTGGAAAACTTTTATGAAGTAAATCTTGCAGACTTTAATTTGGAAAATGAACGTGAGAAAGTGACATTTTGGCAATCAGATGCCTGTAATCTGAAGCCTATCTTCAAAGATTTTGACCTTATCTTTGCAGGTAATCTTATAGACAGACTTTATGACCCTAAGAAGTTTTTAGATTCACTTGCTTCACGTCTTAATGAAGGTGGACTATTTATCATGACCTCCCCTTATACATGGCAAGAGGAGTCTACGCCTAAAGAGAAGTGGATAGGTGGTTATAAAAGGGATGGTGAGAATGTAAGTACACTAGAGGGCTTAAAAGAGATACTGGAACCCCAGTTTGAACTCATAGATACAAGAGATGTCCCTTTTGTCATCCAGGAAACAGCCAGAAAACATCAGCATAGCATCGCAGA
>SOIK01000267.1 GCA_004377245.1 Sulfurovum sp.
CATAAGAGAGTTTAAGTGTAGCAAAATCAGGATACCCTGAACGTGGACACATACACATGAATTCTGGGAGTTCTATGTTGATGGTATAGTTCTTTTTATGTTCATTGGGCCAATAGTTCTCTTCACTATTGATATCAAATTCTAGTATCTCTTTTTCGCCGTATTTCATGATTATCCTTTAATTGTATCTATTAATAAGTTCTGTTTCTGTGATGGGTTTACCAATACCAAATCCTTGCAGATAATCAATCCCAAGTATTTTGAGTTTCTTTTTCTGATCTTCTTTATCTACCCATTTTGCGACCGTTATAATATGAAGATCTTTTGACATTTTCATCAAAGAATGTAGCATGGCATAGGTAGTTTTATCCTCTAGATCGGTTACATAATCTCTGTCAAACTGAACCATGTCAAACTTGAAATGTTTCATGTATTCCATAGAGGCATTGGATGAGCCAAAATTATCAATACAGATACGAATGCCTTTTGCTCTAATGTCATTGAGTGTTTTAAGATACCCACTGAGGTTGTGGTGAGTCTTGCGTTCATAGAGTTCAATAATCAAGCGAGAAGGATCTATATGACTCTCTTTCAAATAGCTAAATAGTTGATTTTTAAATGTTTTGTCTCTCAATGAAAAAGGAGAGAGGTTAAAGGTTAATGAAATATGATCATCTATCAATGGCAATAGATCGATCAAATGTTTCACTATTTCCAAATCGTATTCACGTCCCAAACCCAAACGATTGATAATAGGCAGATAGATTTTAGGTAAGATCTCCCCTGTATCATAGGATTTGAGTTTAACTGAAATTTCATAGATATCGACTTTATCCGTACCTGTATTGAGAAGAGGACGAAAAGTAAAAAGTAGATTTTTTCCTTTGATCGCTGCAATGACACTCTCTTCAAGCTCAGATATTTTAATAGCATCCGGAGTAAATATTTGCTCTTTACTTTCAGAAACATTCTTTTTTTGAGTACTAATGATATCTTTAAGATAGAGAATAATCTTGTCCAAATTTTCTTCAGTATTGGTGGTGACAGAGAACCCGTAATCAATTTCAATATTGTTAATCATCTTGTTCTCTTCAGAAAATATTTTAAGTATGTTTTGAATATCTTCTTTCTGATTGTCTACAGCAATTAAGAACTCTGCACCATAGCGTCTGCCGATGAGAGACTTCTGCACACCATGTCTTTTTAGTGTATTATTTAAGTTTTGGATGATGGTATGTAGCAATATATCTACATCATTTACACCATAGTTTTCGTTGATGGTAGAAAGGTTTTTGATGATTAGAAGAGAGAGTGTTTCTGGTTTATCTGTTTGTAATCTTTTGATAAAAGCCTTTTGATTAAAGCCTTGAGTGGTTTGGTCTAAAAGAGTCTTTTTTACATCCTCTTCCAGAAGAAAATAGATAAAGTAGATGGTGATAAAAATGATCCCGGCAATTAAAAAACTGTTTTCGATCATAAGATCAATAGCATCATCTTTAAGGAATACAGTATATAGAATCAAACTGATGAGGAGAAGAACAGGGATACCGGCTCTAAGTGCCAGTTTAAAACGACGTTCTCTCTCTTCCAGTTCAGATAATAGCATCTATGAGTCCTCTGCACGGTAGTTGCACCCACAAAAGCTTAGTTTTGGGTGAGATTTGAAATATAAAACTTGAAGGACTAGCTGGCTAATTTGAGAGTTCTTATGTTTTGAAGATCGCCCAAAACTAAGCTTCCCTTCGGGTATCAATAGCTTTCCTATATACTGCGTTAATTGTTTTTGAATTAGCAAGCTAGTTCTGCAAACAATTGTCTTGCCTATAGAAAAGCTATTGATATTGTGGATGTAACTACCGTACAGTGGTCTCATTATACATCCAAGTGTTTTACATCTTTAGCATGGCTTTCGATATAATTTCTTCTTGGTTCTACTTCATCACCCATAAAGAGTGTAAAGGTATCACTTGCTTCTTCGACATCATCTATCTTCACTTGAAGCAGTCTTCTATTTTCCGGTGTCATGGTTGTTTCCCAAAGTTGTTCAGGGTTCATCTCACCAAGACCTTTGTAGCGTTGGATATATGCACCTTTTTTAGCAGACCCTTCTACTTCAGCAAACATTGCTAAGAGGTCTTTATCTTTAAACTCATCAGTAATGTGGTCTTGTATCTTTTGGTGGATATGAATCGCTTCATTGTAATGAGGGTTCGTGAAGAGTATTTCATCTACAATAAGCTCTTCAAGACCGTCATTGGTTTGTACAAAGAGGTGAATTCTGTCTTCAGTGATAGTCTTATTGAGAATATTGTATCCAAGTTGGGCAATATACTTTTCTATGGTTTTGGTCAATGCCTTGTTTGATGTTCCAATAACATCAGGATTTTCTATCATATAACGAAGTACTTCTGGAAGGGCAAAACGTTTCTCTATCTCTTTGAGTGTCATTTGATAATAGGCTACAAGCTTGA
>SOIK01000167.1 GCA_004377245.1 Sulfurovum sp.
GTAGTAGGGATTAATAATCTTGAAAATCTCACGCGCTGTATCCTTTTGTATGGTGGTCATTTTTATATTGTTTAAAGTCGATGTTTTCTGTATCTATATTGAACATTTTTTTCACAGCTTCAATACAGTTTGCATTTTTTTTCTCTACAGAGGAGTGTCTAAGATTTTGTGTCGGGTCATGTAAAAACCGCTTGAACATCTGTTCTGCCATTTTTCGCATATTTTCTTCATGTTCTGCCGGTACAAAACCTTTTTGTATGGCTCTTTGCATCTCTTTATCTATAGCTTCAGAGACATGTTCTCTCATCTGCTTGATCACAGGTTCTATAGAGAGTGCTCTAAGCCATGTATAAAACTCTTCTTTATACCTGCTTACTATCTCAGCTGCTCTTACTGCTTGTTCTTCACGCAAAGCATGGTTATCATTTGAGATACTACGCAAATCATCTATACGAAAAAGATTCAACTTTTCTAGATCCATATCTTCTATATCACGAGGGATCGCCATATCAAACCAATGTCTTGGCAGTGTTTCATTCTCTATAAGTTCTTTTGTGATCACTGGTTCTTTTGATGAAGTTGCAGAAAACAAGAGACGATATCTATTGATATATTTAGGCAGTGTATCCATGGTATCTGCTTTTACATTTTCACCTAAACTATCTGCTACAGCTTGTACTTTTTCAAGATCACGCCCTATGAGTACCACATCACATCCTACTCTAAGCAGATGTTTTGCTGCAAGCACACCCATATCACCAGCACCTACAACGATGCCTTTCATACCCTGCATGTTATCACCTAAAAGCTTATGTGCCTGAGCAACAGCCACAGAGGCTATGGAGATAGGACTTTGTGAGATATTGGTTGCATTTCGTACCTCAGCCGCACACTTGACTGCATAAGAGATGAGACGGTTCAGTTTACGTCCTGCTGTACCATTTGCATGAGAAAATTTAAATGCTTCTTTCACCTGTCCTGTGATTTGAGACTCACCCACGACTAAAGAGTCTAATGAAGAGACTACTGAGAACATATGCTCTACTGCCTCTTCATCATCATAACGTTTTGCAGATGTTTTGAGTTCATAAAAGTTCAAATCACTCCTTTGGCTCATAAGACCAAGTACAGCATGGTAGCTTGAAAAGTTATCTCTTGTTGCAAGTACGATCTCCACCCGATTACAAGTGGAAATGATAAATGCTTCATAGACAAATTCAAAGGTTGTAAGCTGGTTAAGCATCTCTATCTTCTCTTCATCACCGGGAAAAGCCAACTTTTCTCTCATCGCCTGGTCACAATTTTTATGTGAAAAACTCACGACTTGATAATACATTAGAAATCCCTCTCTATCATCTCTTTAGCAATACCTGAAAGTGCTTCTTCACCCTGTGCATCCATTAACATAATGGCTTCATCTATCAGAGCTTTCGCTTCAAGGTAAGATTTTTCTATAATTTTGTGTTCTTTCATTTGTGACAAAATCCAAGCTTGCTCTTGCATATTCAACACCTTTGTATGTAGTGAACGAAGTTTTGCTTTTCCTACCTCATCCAATACTTCATACAGATAAATATACGGCAGTGTCGTTTTCCCCTCTACAAAGTCATGCAATGCAGGTTTTCCCAGTGTAGCAGAGTCTGAAGTGATATCCAGGATATCATCGATCATTTGAAATGCCAGACCAAGGTTTCTACCATACGTCAAGTAAGCATCTTTTGGTTTACCTGCGAGCACGGCTGCTGCCCCTGCACTTGCTTCTATAAGTGAGGCTGTCTTTTGGTAGATCATCTCAAGATAGATCTCTTTATCTAAGTTAAATGCTTTGGAGAGTGAAACATCTTTAAGTTCACCAAGGCTGAGTTGAACAACTGCATTGGAGACTATCTTAGCTACTTCCGGACTAATATTGTTTAACTCTAAAAAGCCTTTAGAATAGAGGATATCCCCTAACATAATGGCTGTTTTGTTACCGTAAAGTGCGTTGATAGAAGGTTTATTACGGCGTGTATAAGCATCATCTATGACATCATCATGTAGAAGACTCGCAGCATGTATCATCTCTACTATTGCTGCAGTTTTTACTACAGAGAGACTTGATCCTGCAATCTTCAAAATGAGTTTTGCTCTAAGTCTTTTTCCATGAGGAAGCTTAGTGTAAAGCCCTGAGACCTCTTTATCATTGAGGTCACTTACAAACTGTTCTATCTTTCTTTCAACGGCACTTAACATCTGTTTCCTATTCGCACTGAGTAACGATGTTACCTACAAGTTCAATAAAGATAGAGTTTGTTCTATCATCAATATCTTCATCTATCACCAAAGCTCTGATAAGTTTTTCATGCTCATCATCAAGCCCTCTCTCTTCTAACATCTTCTCTGCTATCGCAAATCGTCTGAACATCTTTTCTATTTCCATCTCTACAATGTTTTGGTTCGCCGTTTTGACAATACTAAAATAG
>SOIK01000205.1 GCA_004377245.1 Sulfurovum sp.
GAGGCTCTCTCTACCTTAGCATTAGTCCAGGCAGGTCTCATCTCTCCTGTAGATAAGCTCATGAACAAAGAAGAAGCCAAAGAGGTAGATGAGACTAAATTCTATAAAGGCGTACCTTTCCCTTTTGCTTTTGTACTTGCACCAAAAGGTGAGAAAAATCGTAAGATACTCCAAGATCTCAAACAAGGTGAAGTCGTTGACCTTATCAATGAAGGTAAAAAAGTAGGTGAACTTACTGTAGATGAAACCTTTCCCATAGATCCTATTCAACGCCTTCAAAACATCTATGGCACATCTGACCCTTCTCATCCTGGTGTTAAAAACACGACTGCTAGACTTGGAGAGATAGCGGTATCTGGAAAATATACAGTCACATATCCTCTTATCGAAGACAATATTAAGCGTATTAAAAATATGATTACTAAAACGGGTGCAAAGTTTGTCTCGTCCATGATGTTAGCTGCCAATCCTCTTAACCGTGCCCATGAGAGAATGATCCGTCAAGCTATTAGTACTTCTGACCTTTTGATCATCTTTCTACGCAAACCATTTACTTCTGAAGGATTACGCTACGATATACGCCATAATGCATTAACCACCTTTGCAGATAACTTTTTACCACGAAATAAAGTACTTATTATCCCCCTTGAAAACTCTTATATATTTGCTGGGTATAATGAACTCATCTTAGATGCGATCTTGGCAAAAAACTATGGTTGTAGTCAGCTTATTGTAGGTAAAAATCATGGTGGTTTAGGACTTTATTATGATAAAAATAGACTCAGTTCTGTCTTTGATCATTGTAAGAATATTGATATAGATATTAAAACCATTGATGAGTATGTCTACTGTGACACTTGCAAAACGCTTGTAAGTACACAAACATGTCCACACGGACAGCATCATCATGTACATTACCACTCTGAGTCCATCATGAAACTTATACAAAGTGGTGTTATACCTCCCTCTATCTTGGTGAGAAAAGAAGTTTCTGCAAATATCTTAGCCGCATTGTTCCCTGAAAGATTTGAAAATCTACAAGAGTTATATTACTCACTCATGCCAGGTTCTGGACTACTCGAACAACAAAGTGAAGAGCAGTTTTACTTGAAACTCATCGAACTTTATCAAACATCATCACTCACGTGATATAAAGGGGTCAAGACTTTACTTTTTCATTGCTGTGCAACAAAAAAGTCAACCCATGACCCTACCAATAGGAGAAACATATGACTATTCAAAAACTTTTTTTAACATTTGGAGGTGCAGGACTTAGTCCCAAAGCCCCAGGTACAGTAGGTACACTTGCTTCACTTCCTGTAGGTTTGGCAGTGCTTTACTACTTTGGTATGGAGACACTCTTCATGCTTACCCTTGCCATTACCATCATAGGGATATTTGAGATAAACAAATATGAAAAAGAAACAGGTATCCATGACCAGCAGGAGATCGTCATAGACGAAGCAGCAGGTATGTGGCTTTCACTCATGATAGCCTACTCCACAGCCATCACTATGAACTACCCCTACGCAGAAATTCTTGCTATAGTATTCAGCTTTGCAGCATTTCGTCTCTTTGACATTTGGAAACCCTCGACTATAGGCTGGATAGACAGAGAGCTTAAAGGTGGGCTAGGTGTGATGCTTGATGATGTACTGGCTGGTATTGCTGGTGGACTTTTATCTGTAGTTGTCTTGATGGGGATTGGGAAGCTGTTTTAAGAGTCTTTTTTTCTCTTCTCTCTTCTCTTACCACTATTGGTAAATGCTCCAAAAAACATCCCAATCACTGAAACGATCATCAGAAAATAAGCTATGAATCGTGTCAATCCTGCAATAAAAGATTCATATTGCATTAAACCCATTGCTGTCAAGAGATAATTAAAATCATGATAAGCATCTACTCCTAAAAAAGATTTGCTTGCAGGGAGATGCAAACCCTCGTGAGCAGTGGAAATATACCATGCAGTGTAGTGGAGTGAAAATCCTACAAAAAAGAGTGCTATATACATGGCGAAACGATTCCCTTTTTGCTTGTAGTAGTAGGCGATTCCAGCAGGGAAAAGTAGCTGAAACAGTGTGCCATTGAGCACCATAATAAACTCAGGGCATGGTAAGATATAGCATACACCATGTCCACTTTCATGGATGATGCCCAGTGTTTGATTGGCAATGAAAAAATAAAGCGTAAATATCTGTTTGAGTATAGCGTTATCTTGTGTATGATTTAATTCCCATGGGGCATAATGAGGGAAAAGAAGTAAAAAAACTACAAAGAACAGTAGCAAGACTTTTTTCGCAAAAGGAGTGGCATCTGTTGAAGATTGTTTATAATCTTTTTTACTATTTTTATGATGAAAATGTCTAAAGTGATACATAAAGATAAAGATAGGTTTTTAAGTTCATTATATACAGTTTCTTTTTATTAATTTAGATTCTTAATATCACAGTTATTCAT
>SOIK01000215.1 GCA_004377245.1 Sulfurovum sp.
ACATCTTGCACTTGATGGATAAAAAGTTAGGTTTAGACAAGTTGGAATCCAAAGACGGTGAACTACTCACACACCTCTTCGGTATGATGCAAGGTTTAACTATAGACTATACACTCTTCTTTAGAACTTTGAGTTACTACAATGGAGAGAGAACAGCACTACTTAAACTAGGTCTATACCACAAACCTATGAATGACTGGTTAGATGCGTATGATAAAAGGTTAGAGAGTAACACTTCAACTGTCAAAGAGAGACAAGAAAAGATGCTGAATACCAATCCAAAATATGTCCTAAAAAATTATATGCTTCAAGAAGCCATAGATGTTGCAGAGCAGGGTGACTTTACATTGGTAGATGCACTCTTTAAGATCGCTCAAAATCCATATGATGAACATGAAGCATATGAAAGATGGGCAGGGGTTACGCCTGATGAGTTTAAAAATAAGAAGCTGAGTTGTTCTTCGTAGTAACCCTACAAGTACCCCTCAAGTTACCCCACAAGATGAAAAATGATATAGATTCTGAAATTTTGTATTAAGTACAAAAGTGTAAGTCAACGTATTTTCTCTATCCCAAAGATAAAGATTTAAAAGGGAATAGGTATAATTACTATAAAAAAATCAAGATTATACATTGAAATTAAATGTAGTATTTTTTGATTTTAAAAAGAATAAAATTACAAGGTAAACTATGACCCTAAAAGAACTACAAACCACCATAAGAACCGAAATAGGTGTACTGCTCTACTTCTCAGGCGAGAACTGTAATGTGTGCCATGCACTTAGACCTAAGTTTAAAGAGGTGTTTGATGCAAACTTTCCTCAGTTGAAACAAATCTACCTTGATGCACATGAAAATGCAGAGATCTCTGCATATTTTCAAGTCTTTTCTGTGCCTACGATGATAGTCTTTATGGATGGAAAAGAGTTTGTCAGAGAAGGGCGTTCTGTGAGTTTGCATCAGATGACTGAGCAGTTGAAACGTCCTTATACTATGATGACTTCCTAATTAATAATGTCACGGCGAACGCCCTTGTAAGCGAAGCGATTCGAGAGCCGTGACGATTTTTTGCTTCGTTTTTATAAAAAAATGAAGAGAGAAACAACGCCACAATTAGAGTAAATAGGAAATTAAAATAAAAAAGATTATTTAAGATGCCAGAAGTGACACTATTTATTAAGTTCTAGATCCCCGTATCAAGTACAAGGATGACGGATGGAGGAGGTAGTTTTACTTCTGCGTAATAATAGAAATATTCTCAAACCCTTTGGTTTTTAGGATGTCTATGATATCTACAAAGTATTGAAACTCACTGCTTTTATCCATGCGTAGTGAGATGAGATCTTTTTTTGGGTCAAGCTCCATGAGCTTCTCTCTGATGAGGTCAAGACTTAATACTTCTTTTCCATAAGAGTACACACCTTCCTTGTTTACAGCGATCTGGATACTTTTCTTCTCTTCATTCTTTTTAGAACTGGCAGAGGGCAAGTCAACCTTAATGGTTTGATTTGTCACAAATGTAGCAGTCGCCAGTACGATGACCAGCAGTACCAATACAATGTCGATGAATGGTACAACATTCATCTTGTCAAAACGTTCACGTCTCATTATGCTTGTTCGTCCTGTGCTATTTCCCATTTTGCTAAAAGCGTATCTACTTTGGTAAGTAGAGCATTGTAGATAACCGTTGCAGGGATGGCTACAAATAGACCAGCAGCTGTGGCTTTCAGTGCAAGGGCTAAGTGTTTCATGATCTCACCAGGGTTGATGGTCTCTTGTTGATCACCGATGATGTAAAAGGTGAGGATGATAGCAAGTACTGTACCAAGCAGCCCGATGTAGGGAGCGTTTGAACCGATAGATGCGATGGTGGGTAAACGTTTTGAAATGTCAAGTTCCAAGGCAGTTTTGTTACTGTAGTCTGTAAGTTTGATACCACGATAGAAAAGTATTCTCTCTATGGCAAATGCAAAGGTAATGAAACTCAAGAAAATAAGCAATCCTATGATCCCATAATCTACGATATCTTTTATCTGTTCTATTGGCACTTTTATTCCTTTTTTTCTTCTGAAAAAGATTATAGTTAAATTTCTGTTAAATATGTGTTAAATCCATTTTAAGATACCTAGCAAAGGATTTAAGAGCTTTTAGGGGGTTTAATTAAACTTGCTTTAGATATAATAAATGCAATTTTTAATCCGAGGGATGCAAGAGAAAGTTTAAAATAGTGTCTATGCTTATGCTTAATGGATGTTTAGAAAAATTTAAGACTACCTTTTTTGGTAGTTGTGGATTTTTATGAATTTACCTTGAATGTAATGATAGATGCTAGTTGAGATTTTATATTGAATCAAATGGATACTACAAAGGGAGTCTTATGAGTGACCTGTTTGAAGAGAACCAAAATGTTGAAGAGGTATTGATAGAAGATAGTATCAAAGC
>SOIK01000096.1 GCA_004377245.1 Sulfurovum sp.
CAGACATTTATGAGCAGATGAAAGCAAAACGTGCAGATGCCGAAATGTTTACACTGCATGATGGACCTCCGTATGCCAATGGTGACATTCACATCGGTCATGCACTCAACAAAATTCTTAAAGATATCATTTTAAAATATAACTACTTTCAAGGTAAAGCGGTTCGGATGACTCCGGGCTGGGACTGTCATGGTTTACCTATCGAGCAGAAAGTTGAAGAGAAACTTGGTAAAAGCAAAAAAGAAGCGATGCCAACAGCGCAGTTCAGAGAACTTTGTCGTCAGCATGCTGCAAAATTTGTAGATATCCAAAGAGATGGTTTTAAACAGTTAGGCGTCATCGCAGACTGGGAGAACCCTTATGTGACGATGGACTTTAAATTTGAAGCAAACATTTACAGAACACTTTGTGAAGTGGCACAAAAAGGTCTTTTGGTAGAGCGCCATAAACCTATCTTCTGGTCATGGGCAGCTAGAACAGCACTTGCAGATGCAGAGGTGGAGTATGAGGATAAAGAGGATTACTCTATCTATGTACACTTTGAACTCAGTGATGCAGCGAAAGAGAAGTTGGGCATAGAGGGAAAAGCAGGGCTTGTTATCTGGACAACGACACCTTGGACACTTCCTTCAAATACGGGTATTGCTTTAAATCCTGAAGAGATGTATGTACTGACAGATGATGGGCATATCGTAGCAGAAGCACGTTATGATGCAATGATAGAAGAGGGTGTAGTAAGTGGACATGCTTCAAGAAAGATAGCCGCTACGGAGATGGAAAATCTTCTAGTAATCAACCCGGTGAATGGCCGTACATCTACGGTTGTACTTGGTGACCATGTACTCATGGACGGTGGTACTGGGTGTGTACACACTGCTCCTGGTCATGGTGAAGATGACTACAAAGTTGGACTTAAATATGGTCTTGAAGTAGTGATGCCAGTAGATGAGCGTGGATGTTATGATGAGAGTGTAGTTGGTCTTAATCTTTTACCAAATCCTGAAGAGTTCGTGGGTATGCATATCTTCAAAGCCAATGAGCCTATCTTAGAGTTGCTGGGTGATGCACTTTTAAAAGAAAGTAAGTTTGTTCACTCGTACCCACACTGTTGGAGAACGAAAAAACCACTTATATACAGAGCAACAAACCAATGGTTTATCTCTATAGATGACAAAGCAGAGGGTGCTGATAATACATTAAGAGATACCGCACTAAATGCCATAGAGGGTGTTGACTTTTATCCTAAAACATCTAAAAACCGTCTCAAACCGATGATAGAGGGAAGACCTGACTGGTGTATCTCTCGTCAGCGTTCTTGGGGTGTACCTATAGCGTTCTTTAGAATCAAAAGTACGAAAGAAGTCATCTTTGATAACTCTGTGTTAGAGCATATAGCAAGTCTCTTTGATGAGCAAGGTGCAGATGCTTGGTACTCTATGAGCATAGCAGAACTTCTTCCTGAAAACTCAGGCTATAACGCTGATGATTTAGAGAAGATAGATGACATCTTGGATGTATGGTTTGACTCTGGTTCGACTTGGAACTCTGTCATCAAAAGTGGTAACTATGATGCAGGTGAGTACCCGGCATCTCTTTACATTGAGGGTAGTGACCAGCATAGAGGTTGGTTCCAGTCTTCGTTGTTACTCAGTTCAGCGATCAACCAAATCTCACCATACAAAACACTTATCACTCATGGATTTACTGTGGATGATAAAGGTGAGAAGATGAGTAAGTCTAAGGGGAACGTAGTTGCTCCAGATAAAGTCATCAAGCAGTATGGTTCAGAAATCCTTAGACTATGGGTTGCACTCTCTGATTATCAGACAGACTTAAAGATATCTGATGGTATCTTGAAGCAAACAGCAGAGCAGTACAGAAAAATAAGAAATACCTTTAGATTTTTACTTGCGAATGTGGATGACCTTGAAGCTTATGTTGAGACGGATGCATATGGTGAGTTGGACAGATGGATACTCTCTAAGGCTAGAGAAGTATTTACTTCCGTCAAAGCAAGTTTTGATGCGTATGACTTCCTTAGAGGATTTGCGACACTCAACCACTTCATCACCAATGAGCTTTCAGGTATCTATATGGATATCACCAAAGACAGACTCTACTGTGAAGATAAAAATGACTCAGCAAGAAGAGCAACACAGTCAGCGATGGCACACATCTCTAAGTCTATGTTAGGACTTGTAGCTCCTGTACTTACATACACAGCAGATGAGATACTTGACTATGCTCCAGCACTTTTCAAGGGTGACATGGAGAATGTATTTGACCTTGTCTATGTGGAAGTACCAGAAGTTGAAGCGAGTTTTGATGATGCATTGCTAATTGCGGCACGCGTGAAGTTCTCTGAAGCAGTAGATAAGCTCAAAAAAGAGAAGCTGATGAAGTCTACACTTGAAGTAGAGATCGCAGGTGACATCAGTGCCTTTCCCATAAATGACAGTAAAGACCTTGAAGACTGGTTTGTAGTATCTGCTATGAAATCAAGTAGTGAAGGTGAACAAGTAGCTACCTTTGAAGTAGAAGGTAAAACATTTACAGTTCATAAAGCAATTGCTTCGAAATGTCCAAGATGTTGGAGATTTACAAGTACAAGTGAAGAGTACGCCTGTGAAAGATGTGCAAAGGTCGTGAGCTAATGCTTGATATGACTCAGCCTATACAGATGGAAGTTATCGTTGGATCGATTGTTTTTATATTTGGATTGGTTGGTGTAGGATTGGCAGTAGTAGAATATTATAAGAGAAAAGGAAGCAAGTCGTGATAACACTAAAAGAAGCGTTAACAAAAAGCAATGAGGAGATGGCAGAGCTAAGAGTAGAACTTGAAGCAAAAGCCAAAGAGAGCGGACTCAATGCTTATGTAGGATTTGAGAGTTCAGGTGAGGGTGTGCCTATCCTCATAAAAGATAACATTCAAGTGAATGGTTGGTCTGTAACCTCTGGTTCTAAGATCCTTCAGGGCTACATCGCTCCTTACGAAGCAACTGCTATAACAAACCTTAAGTCTAAAGGCATGATGGCATTTGGTAGAGCGAACATGGATGAGTTTGCGATGGGCTCAACGACAGAGAGTTCTTACTATGGTGTAACAAAAAATCCTCATGGTGATGACAGAGTACCAGGTGGAAGTTCAGGTGGATCAGCGGCAGCTGTTGCCGGTGGCATCGCCATAGCAGCACTCGGTTCAGACACAGGTGGATCTATCCGTCAGCCTGCTGCGTACTGTGGTGTAGTGGGGATGAAACCTACTTATGGACGTGTAAGTCGTTTTGGTTTAGCAGCGTATGCTTCTTCTCTTGATCAGATAGGTCCCATAGCGCAAAATGTTGAAGATGCGGCTATCTTGTATGATGCCATCAAAGGGCATGATGACAGAGATTCAACTTCAGCAGATTTTGAGATAGAAGATATCGCTAACAATATAGACAGTGACAGAAAGCTTACTATAGCAGTCATTGACAATTATATTTCTGAAGCTGATGAGGATACACAAAAAGCATATGCGCAAACAGTGAAAGCATTGGAAGAGGCTGGACATACTATTGTACATAAAAATATGCAAAATACGAAGTATGATATCGCAACATACTACATCTTAGCGACAGCAGAAGCAGCAACGAATCTTGCGCGTTTTGATGGTGTGCGTTATGGAACGAGAGCTGAGTCTAAAAATACGGAAGAGCTTTTTTACAACACGAGAAGTGAAGGCTTTGGTGACGAAGTAAAAAGAAGAATTTTACTTGGTAACTTTGTACTCTCTTCAGGGTATTATGATGCATACTACCTCAAAGCACAAAAAGTAAGACACATCATCCGTGATGAGTTTAATGCTATTTTTGATGATGCAGATTTGATCTTGTCACCTGTTGCGCCAAGTGTAGCGCCTAAGATAGGAGCATCTGAAGACCCACTTGAAATGTATAAGAGTGATATGTACACCATTGCTATCAACCTTGCAGGGCTTCCTGCGATTAGTTTGCCAGTTGCTAAAGATGATGAAGGTATGCCAATAGGCTTACAACTCATCGCCAAAGCATTTAACGAAAAAACGCTTTTTGACGGGGCTTCAAGCATGGAAAAAGCTGTAAATTACACGAAATAAAGGATTATTATGAGTATGAGAATTAAAAAAAGAGCATTAACATTTGAAGATGTATTACTAATACCACAGCATTCAGTTGTACTTCCTAAAGAAGTTTGTTTAAAAAGTAACCTTACGAAGCGTGTAACACTTAATATACCTATCGTATCTGCTGCGATGGATACGGTAACTGAGCACAAAGCAGCTATTGCTATGGCACACTTAGGTGGTATCGGGATCATCCATAAAAATATGGACATCGCGACACAGGCAAAACAGATCACTAAAGTGAAGAAGTCTGAGAGTGGTATCATCATCGACCCTATCTTTATAGGTCCAGACAAAACTGTAGCGGATGCAGATGCTTTGATGAGTGAATATAAGATATCAGGTGTACCTGTTGTAGATGAGAACATGAAGCTTTTAGGTATCATCACGAACCGTGATATGCGTTTCATCACTGATATGAGTTTAATAATTTCAGATGTGATGACCAAAGCACCTTTGGTGACTGCTAAAGTGGGTATCACACTGGAAGATGCAGCTAAAGTGCTTCAAGAGCATAAGATAGAAAAACTACCTATCGTAGATGAAAATGATGTACTGCAAGGTCTTGTAACTATCAAAGACATTGAGAAAAAAGAGAAATTCCCTAATGCAAACAAAGATGAGCATGGTCGTTTAAGAGTAGGTGCAGCCATAGGTGTAGGTCAGCTTGACCGTGCTACTGCACTGGTAGAAGCCGGAGCAGATGTCATTGTACTAGACTCAGCACACGGACACTCACAAGGTATCATCGATACACTTATACTCATCAAAAAAACACTTGATGTGGATGTTATCGCAGGAAACATCGCTTCAGCAGAAGGAGCACAAGATCTTATAGATGCAGGTGCTGACGCGGTAAAAGTAGGTATAGGACCAGGATCTATCTGTACGACACGTATCGTTGCAGGTGTGGGTGTACCTCAGATCTCTGCCATAGACGAAGTAGCAGAAGTTGCCAACAAAGCAGGTGTACCAGTAGTTGCTGATGGTGGTATCAAATACTCTGGTGATGTAGCAAAAGCCTTAGCTGTAGGTGCAAGTTGTGTCATGTTAGGTTCTGCACTTGCAGGAACATACGAAGCACCAGGCGAGATGATACTTTTTAACGGAAGACAGTTTAAAGAGTACAGAGGTATGGGGAGCATCGGTGCGATGAGCAAAGGAAGTACGGACAGATACTTCCAAGAGGGAACAGCAGCGGATAAGCTTGTACCTGAAGGAATCGAAGGTCGTGTACCATACAGAGGTAAGATTGCAGACGTAGTACACCAAATGGTAGGTGGACTAAGAAGTTCTATGGGTTACTGTGGTTCAGAGTCTATCAAAGTATTTTGGGAAAAAGCAGAGTTTGTTGAGATTACAGCTGCTGGCTTGAAAGAGTCTCATGTGCATGATGTAACTATTACTAAAGAGTCTCCTAACTATCACAGTTAAATCTTCTTTATGTGTATTACCACATCTTTGTGGTAATACACAGATACAAATACTATCTTTTCTAACAATTAATCCTCTCTTCAAGTTACCACAAGCTATAATTTACCTATATAATTAAATAAGGGATAGTAATGCACGAACAAACACTAGCCATCCATGCAGGATACGAAAAAGATGCACAGGGGACTATGGCAGTTCCTATTTATATGAGTACGGCGTATGAGTTTAGAGATACAGAACATGCGGCAAACCTTTTTGCACTTAAAGAACTTGGGAACATCTATACAAGACTGATGAACCCTACGACTGATGTATTTGAAAAACGTTTTGCGGCACTTGAAGGTGGGGTGGCTGCTATAGGGACTGCATCAGGAATGGCGGCTATCTTTTATGCCATTGCCAACGTAGCTGAAGCAGGTGATAATATCATCGTAGCGAAGCAAGTCTATGGTGGTACTACTACGCTTACAGGACATACCATTAAACGTTTTGGTATAGAGACACGTTATTTTGATGTGAGAAATCCTTCTGAGATAGACGCACTGGTAGATGACAAAACGAAAATTATCCTTTTTGAGAGTATCACTAATCCAAGCATCGATGTGGCTGATTTTGATGCTATTGTAGCTATCGCTGACAAACATAACATTTTGACTTGTGTTGATAACACCGTAGGAACACCTATCCTTTGTAAGCCACTAGAGCATGGTATTGACCTCTCAGTACACTCTGCTAGTAAATACACGACAGGACAGGGACTTGCTATAGGTGGTGTCATCGTAGAACGTCACAATTTGGTAGAGAAGATCAAGGGTAATGCACGGTATGCACACTTTAATGAGCCAGATGAGAGTTATCATGGGCTTGTATACAGTGATTTACCTTTACCACTTTTTACGCTTAGAGTAAGACTTTCACTGCTTCGTGACTTGGGTGCAGCACCTTCTCCGTTCAACTCATGGTTATACATCCAAGGACTTGAGACATTACCTCTTCGTATGAAACAGCACTCAAGTTCTGCGTTAGCCATAGCAGAGTTTTTAGAGGCACATCCAAAAGTAGGGAAGGTCAATTACCCTGGGTTAAAGTCAGATGTAAACTATGATTTGGGTCAAAAATACTTTAAAGGTGGACATAGTGGACTGCTTTCTTTTGAAGTTGCAGACAAAGAGACAGCACAGAAGATAGCTGACAGTACAGACATTTTTTCACTTGTGGTAAACATAGGAGATAGTAAGTCTATTATCACCCACCCTGCAAGTACTACGCATCAGCAACTCTCAGCTCAAGAACTCATAGAGGCAGGAGTGCCTGGGGGACTTGTGAGACTGAGTATCGGGCTTGAAGATACGCAAGACTTGATAGATGATTTAACAAAAGCATTAAATGCTTAAGTGTGTAGTGTATAGCGAGTAGTGGGTAGAGAAGAGCCATTTATACATCATTCTACACACTACCTACTACGCACTACCCACTCGATTTAAAGCCCAAATTAGATAAAATAGCAAGAAATATCTCAAAATTATAAAAGCAGTCCATGAAAATCGAAACAAAAACAGCATATTTTAGCAGCCCTCTTTACTTAGAGAGTGGGCGTATATTAGAGCCGTATGAAATCACTTATGAGACATACGGTGAGCTAAACGAAGAGAAGAATAATGTTGTTTTGGTGTGTCATGCACTTAGTGGCTCACACCATGCTGCTGGTACCTATGAAGGTGACAGAAAAGCAGGTTGGTGGGATGGACTTATCGGTGATGGTAAGGCTATAGATACAACAAAGTATTTTGTCATCTGTACCAATGTTATAGGTTCATGTTTCGGAACTACAGGTCCTATGAGTGCCAACCATCCTAGTGAAGAGCCTTATAGACTTAAATTTCCTGTTGTTACCGTAAAAGATATAGTTCGTGCACAAATGCAGTTGCTTTCACAGCTTGGCATCTACCATCTGCGTGCCATAGTAGGCGGCTCCATGGGTGGTATGCAGGCACTCCAGTTTGCTGTGGATTATCCAAACCTTGCAGATGACATCATCTCGCTGGCAGCAACCTATGCGACAAGACCTTGGACAATGTCGTTCAATAAAGTAGCGATGGAAGCTATACGCAGAGACCCACGTTTTAAACATGGGAACTATGCAAGAGATGCCTTTAAAGAAGAAGGGTTGGATGGTTTAGCCATCGGACGTATCGCTGGGCATATATCTTACCTTTCTCCTGATTCAATGGATGATAAATTTGGGCGTAACTATGTCAGTAATGATGGTTTATTTGAACTCTTTGG
>SOIK01000254.1 GCA_004377245.1 Sulfurovum sp.
ATCACTAGCTTTCGCCTATGCGTCGTTACGCTTTTTCACCTTAGCTACGGCTAGGGTTTCAAAAGAGTGCCTAGCCTAGACAAAAGCTAGAGATGTTATGAGTGCCTAGGGTTGGTCAGTGGGTTCAGTTTGAAATATACCAAAATATCACTTGGTATGGGGTAATATATGTCATATTGTCATAAAATTGTGAAATGACAGTGGACAACTATATTACCTAGTGGGGTAATGCATTCGCTATATAAAGAGTATTTACATGCTAACGACATATTAATGACTTTTTAGATAAAATAATTAGAATTTATTAAAACCCTAAAATATAATAAAAATAGGTAAGGCAAAAACAACTATGATAAAAAGCGTACTCAAAATCTTTGGCACACAAAATGAAAAAATTGTTAAAAACTATCTCAAAAAAGTAAAAAACATCAATGCACTCGAATCTAACTATGAGAATTTAAGTGATGAAGAACTCCAGTCTGCATTTTCTACACTCAAAGAAGAGGTGCAAAGTGGAGTGAAAACTTTAGATAATGTACTTTATGAATCATTTGCTATCACACGTGAAGTAAGTAAGCGTGTACTTAACTTAAGACATTACGATGTGCAAATGGTTGGGGGTATGGTACTCAACGATACTGATATCGCAGAGATGAAGACTGGTGAAGGTAAAACACTTGTAGCAACACTCGCTGTTGTACTTAATGCTATGACAGGTAAAGGTGTACATGTTGTTACTGTGAACGACTACCTTGCCAAAAGAGACTCCGAAGAGATGGGTGTACTTTATAAGTTCTTAGGTTACAGTGTCGGATGTATCACTACTGATGTTCATGATGAGATGGACAGAAAAGCACAGTATGATTCCGATATCACTTATGGTACCAACAACGAGTATGGTTTTGACTACCTTCGTGACAACATGAAAGTACGTGCTGAAGAGAAAGTACAACGCGAGCACAACTATGCCATTGTGGATGAAGTGGATTCTATCCTTATCGATGAAGCACGTACACCGCTCATCATCTCCGGTCCAACACAAAGAGACCAAAACCACTATACAAGAGCTGATGAGATAGCAAAAAAGATGGAGCGTGGTGAAAAGCAAGAGACTAAAGCAGGTGAAGATGAAGTAACTACAGGTGACTTTATCGTAGATGAGAAAAACCGAACTATCGTGATGACAGAGCAAGGACTTGAAAGAGCACAAGATCTTTTTGAAGTAGAGAACCTCTACAATCTTGAAAATGCAGCCCTTTCTCACCACCTGGACCAAGCACTTAAAGCACACTATATCTTTGAAAAAGATGTCGACTATGTCGTACAAAATAATGAGATCATCATCGTAGATGAGTTTACTGGAAGACTTAGTGAAGGACGTAGATATTCAGAAGGATTGCATCAAGCACTTGAAGCCAAAGAGGGTGTAGAGATACAGGAAGAGTCTCAAACACTTGCTGAGATCACTTATCAGAATTACTTTAGACTCTATGAAAAACTTGCAGGTATGACGGGTACTGCCCAAACTGAAGCCACTGAGTTTTCTCAAATCTATAACCTTGATGTTATCTCCATTCCTACCAATGTACCCATGGCAAGAGATGATAAAAATGACCTTATCTATAACACTGAGCGTGAAAAACTAGATGCAGTAGTTAGAAGAGTGAAAGAACTCAATAGTAAAGGTCAACCTGTACTGATAGGTACTGCTTCCATCGAGAAATCAGAAATGATCCATGAGAGACTTAAAAAAGAGAAGATCCCTCACAACATTCTCAATGCTAAAAACCACGCACATGAAGCAGAGATCGTCATTAATGCAGGTCAGAAAGGTGCTGTAACTGTTGCAACTAACATGGCAGGACGTGGGGTTGACATCAAGATCAACGATGAAGTAAGAAGTCTTGGCGGGTTGATGATACTTGGTACGGAGCGTCATGAGAGTCGTCGTATAGACAACCAGCTTAGAGGTCGTTCAGGACGTCAGGGTGATGCAGGTGAGAGTCAATTCTTCCTTAGCCTTGATGACAATCTTCTACGTATTTTTGGTGGAGAGAAGATCAGAAACATTATGAACAGACTTGGTGTTGAAGAGGGTGAATACATCGACTCTAAGATCGTTACAAGATCTGTTGAAAAAGCACAGAAAAAAGTGGAAAATCAACACTATGAGTCAAGAAAACATATCTTAGAGTATGATGATGTAGCCAACCACCAAAGAAAAGCTATCTATGGCTTTAGAAATCAACTTTTAGACCCAGAGTTTGATATCGCAGCAAAGATCAAAGAGAACCGTGCAGAGTACATTGAACATCTTTTAGCAGAGGGTGAGATCTATGAGGGGATGCCAGAAGAAGATTATAATGTTGAAAAACTTGCAGGACTCATCAAAGAAGAACTTAATGTAGAAGTAGATCACCAGCACTTT
>SOIK01000057.1 GCA_004377245.1 Sulfurovum sp.
TCTGACAGAGAAGATGCAAAGAAAAACAGAGTTGCATACAGATACAGTGGTCGTTGTTCTTATGTAGGTGCTGAAGAGTTCGCTAAACTCAAAGAGGATAAAGTACCGTTTGTGATTCGTATCAAAACACCTGATGCGGCTATCACCAATCATGATCTCATCAAAGGTGACATTGTAACTGCACCCAATGAAGTAGATAGCTTCGTCATCCTTAGAGCTGATTCAACACCTACCTACAACTTTGCTTGTGCTTGTGACGATATGCTCTCTGGTGTAAGCCTCATCGTAAGAGGAGAAGACCACCTCTCTAACACACCCAAACAGAAACATATCAAACAGCTTTTAGGCTATGAGCAAGAGACTGACTATGCGCACCTGCCTATCATCCTCAATACAGAGGGGAAGAAGATGAGTAAAAGAGACGATGCAAGTTCTGTAAAATGGCTTTTTGAACAAGGATTCATCCCTGATGCCATTGCCAACTATCTTTTACTCCTTGGTAATAAAGCACCCACTGAGATCTTTACTATGCCAGAAGCACTAGAGTGGTTCAAACTAGAGAATATCTCAAAGTCTCCAGCCAAGTTCGACATCGATAAGCTTCGCTTTATCAACCGTAAGCATCTTGGTATGATGGATGACAAAAGACTCTCTTCTCTCTTTGGTTTCGCAGATGCAGATATCGGTAAATTGGCTAAGATCTACTTAGAAGAAGCAAGTACGATCAATGAGCTTGAAAGCAAGATCAAACCTATTTTTGCACCTAAAAACTTTGATGGTGAGTGGGGCGAGCAGATGCGTATCATGGAAAAACTCATCGCAGATGCACCGATGATCGATACTTTTGACGAATTTAAAAGTTACATCATGAAAGAGAGTGGTCTTAAAGGCAAGAACTTCTTTAAGCCTCTTAGACTCTTACTCACAGGTGCCGAGCATGGTCCGGAACTAAGTGACATTTATCCACTTATCAAATCTTATCTATTGGAGGTAGCCTCATGAATGCCCTTATATACGCCATCGTACAAACCCTACACACTGTAATGAATCTTTACATGTGGATAGTCATCATCACTGCACTGCTCAGTTTTGTGCGTCCTGACCCACATAATCCTGTGGTGCAAATACTTTATCGTTTGACAGAGCCTGTACTTAGCTTCATCAGACGAAAGATGCCATTTGTTGTCTTCTCAGGAGTAGATCTTTCTCCACTGGTTGTCATCTTGGGGCTACAACTACTCGATAACTTTATGATGCGTGCAGTTTTAGGCTAAGTTTATGAAAATAAAGTATTTGTTTTTAACACTTCTCGCTAGCTTTACTTTAAGTACAGTTGCACTTGAAGCTAAAACACTTACCTACTCAGAGGTACACAAAATGCCTCAAAGTGTTGAAAAAGACTACTATATTTGGCGTTTTCTTTCTCAAAAAAATACTACATCAAGAGAAGCAAAGTCTATCATACAAGATGCTGACCGTTTAAACAAAAAACTTAAAGATGCCTATAAAAAGAAAACGGGAAAAACTGCACGTTTGGCACCTAAACCTCCTCTTTTTAAAACTACTGATAAAGATAAAAACACCTGGAAACAGACAGTACAGGCAAATAAGTATTTTAATGACGGTATCAAGATGGTAGAACGTAAAAAACTTCAAAAAGCCATTACCAATTTTCATAATGCACATAGACTATATACCAAACGATGGGAAAAAGACAAATCACTCTTTTGGCTTTATCTTTTAACAAAAGAAAAAAAGTATCTTTCCAAAATAAAAGAGAGTTATCATATTAATATGTATACCTTTTTGGCAGCTGATATCACCCATAGTAAATACCCTAAAACTATCATAACACCTGTTGTAAACAAAAGCCGTGTCTTTGGAATTGATGCAAAAGACCCTATAGATTGGGCCAAAATGAAAGCTAAAATGAATCTTCCTGATGCAGACCTGGACGATCTTGCAGAAGACTGTGAGTCTCAGGCAACCATTGGTATGCATACATACCTCAAAGCTAAAGCATGTAACTATAAAAAATCATATTTCCCTATGCCTTACCGAAGAACAATGAAAAAGTTCTCAAAAAAACGACAAGCCCTCATCTACGCTATCGCAAGACAAGAAAGTCGTTTTGTCCCTGCTTCTGTCTCGCGTTCTTTTGCACTTGGTATGATGCAGTTTATGCCTTTTCTCATTGAGCATATTGCAAAAGAAAAAGGAGAATATATGGATCTGGATATGATGTTCAGCCCCTACAAAGCCATAGAATATGCAGATTTTCACCTTGATTATCTGAACAAATATCTCTACCATCCACTTTTTGTAGCCTATGCATACAATGGAGGTATAGGGTTTACAAAAAGGCTCATTAAAAAACCTGACTATTTTAGAGCCGGTGCATTTGAACCTTATTTAAGTATGGAAAA
>SOIK01000123.1 GCA_004377245.1 Sulfurovum sp.
CCACGTATCTGATACGTGATATCTCCTGCACCAAAAGCTGTAACCAATCCATCACTGTATTCTCGTATGATATGACCATCTTTGAGTACTTTAACAATGCCATCTTCTTTTGTGACAGAGTCCGCCATGATAAGATTGTACTTAGAGAATGCTCCTTTTAGGTCGATGTCTACTTCTATCTCCCCTGCTGCCCAGATAGGAAGGATGACAAGTTCATCTACTCCATCAAAACACTCTACAAATGCTTGAAGATTATCCATGGTTCGGCTGTATTTGTGTGGTTGCCAAATGACATTTAATTTGGAAAATTCACGTAAGGATTTATAAGCTTGAAGTGACTCCATTGTTACTTTTATCTCTGTGGGATGATGTCCATAGTCATCTATGACCACACACTCTTCTTGATTTTGTACGATATCAAAACGTTTTTTGATCCCTTTGTAATTCAGTAGGTTTGTACGAATATCTTCCAACTCTTCACCAAGCTCCAATGCACCCAAAATGGCCAATGCAGCATCAAGTGCAATATGGTTACCAAAGCCAAAAACTTCAAATGCCCCTAAGTCTAAAAGTTCAAACTTTGTATGAGGTTCCCCTTCAACTAAAACAAACTCTATATTTGTAATATCTTTAGAAGGATAGAGTTTAATACTCTCCCTCTCCAAAGAAGCCAGAAATTCATCTTCTGCATTGATAACACAGATTTTAGCCAATGACAAAAAGTTTCTGTATGCATTGTAAAAACGCTCTTCATCATACTCGTAGTATTCCATGTGTTCTGGTTCAACATTGGTAACGATAGCCAGATGAGGGTTAGAGTTAAGAAAACTTTCATCACTTTCATCTGCTTCAAAAACCACTTTATTGTTAGGGTAATTACGTACGTTTGAACCAAACTCTTTTGAGATAGCACCGATGAGTGCATTGGACTCAGGGATGATAGAAGAGAGCATCGCAGAGGTCGTACTTTTTCCATGTGCTCCACCTACAGCATATACCTCTTTCTCTCCCAAGATAGACTTGAGTGACTCTTTGCGAGAGAGTAGTTCTATGCCTAACTCCTGTGCTTTTTGATACTCAGGATTGTTAGGACGTACTGCTGCGGAGTATATGACTCTATCGACACCTTCTACTGCATCTTCATGGTGAGGGATGGTGATCTTCGCATCAAAATTCGTTGCCAAGTCATTAGTGATCTCTGTCTGTTTGATGTCTGATCCTGAAATCTTATGTCCATCATTATAAAGAAATTTTGCCAATGCAGAGAGTCCTATGCCTCCAATGCCTATAAAGTGGATTTTCACAACTCTACTCCTTACTTTTATATTTAAATTCTCATATCATTTAAACAAAGTTCAAATGATATTCAATCACTAAAGCTTTGCTCTTGGCAAAAAAGAGTCACTTCGACTCTTCCAAAACTTTCAACTCTTCTTTACCCTGTTGTACATACTTAGCAAACATGGTTAAAAGAATGTCATTTGGCTGTACAAATGTTTGGATAAAAAAGGCAAGTGGATCATGCTCGTCAATCCCTTTCACATCTACCATATTTTCTATAAAATCTTCAAAGCTATTCCCTGCCATTACCGCACATGCATGTATCATCATTGCATCTTTGAGTTCTACATGATCAATGGTATGATACAGAACCAAGAACATCTCTTTGGCACCTTTTTTATCATTTTCACTGTAGCGTTGGATGGCATGTTCATAAATAGCTCTTGCTATCGCTCTCTCTTCAATGTCATTCATATCAAATGATCTATGCGTTGAAAGGTACTCTGCAAGTTTATCAAAGGCTGTGTTTACAATAAATGTAAAAACCTCATTGATGTCATCTTCAGCTGCTTCGATTACCAATTGAGCATCTAAAAGTTGATACCCTTTTGCGATACTCTCTTCTTCTTTACACTCTTGCTCTAATCTTTTAATATTTGCTAAAAACTCTGGATCTTTTTTTAACTCTTCTACGTGTATTTCAGGTATTTCCATCTAATTCTCCTATTTTTCTCCTTGATAAGAAGCAAAGCTCCTTATCAATTCCTCTCACTTTTGGCTAAAGCCTTATGCAGGAAATCACTAAATGATTTCTCGTAAAAGCTTCGCCTATTGGCTCAGAAGCTTAACGTTTTAATTTTTCAATGCTAATTTTCTGGCACTAAATGCCGATACCCCCGTCGCTAAAGCGTAAGTGGGGTGACTTCTACTTTTCTAAGCAACGTGCTATGCGTTGCAGTGCTTCTCTTGTCTTGTCTTCTTCATACACAAGTGCAAGTCTTACATACCCTTTACCTTCACCCTCTCTACCCAAAAATGAACCAGGGATCACTTTGAGGTTATACTCTTTGTAGAGTTTAGTTGTAAAGGCTATCTCATCTTCTACTTTGAGCCAGATGTAAAAAGTAGCTTCAGGTG
>SOIK01000244.1 GCA_004377245.1 Sulfurovum sp.
AATAATTTCTGAAGATTATAGCATGATTTTTTTTGTTTATTATGACCCTCTTATTGAAAAAAAGATAAACTATTAGCAAATTATATTAAGGTTGACTATGCTAAAGAAAATTGCTCTTTCATGGATGTTAATAGGATCACTACTCCTAGCACAAAAAGTGACACAGATCAAATTTGAAGGACTTGCACATCTCTCTCCGAGTGTTGCACTGGAGATCGCTGACATTCGTGTGGGTGACCAGATGGACAGTGCTAAAATCAATCAATCGATTAAAAACTTCTTTGAACAAGGGTATTTTAAAGATATATGGGTCGATAAGCAAGGTGGTGTACTTATTTATCACTTTGAAGAAAAAGTAGCTATTGCCAATATTCAGGTTAAAGGTTATGGTTCTGGTGATGATGGAGAAAAGCTTTTACAGAGCATTGGTCTTAAAAAAGGTGACCTTTATGATGATGCGCGTATTAAAAAAGCAAAGAAAACACTGATATCTAGACTTGAAAGCCAAGGCTATTATGATACTGTAGTTGACGTAACCACAACACCAGTAGGAAAGGGAAGTATTTCTGTTGTTTTTGATGTAAACAAGGGTGAAAAGATTAAGATCAAAAAGCTTAATTTTATAGGTGCTTCAGAGTTAAGTAAAGGCGATCTTGAGAGGGATCTTGCCAACCAAGAGGAAGATTTTCTTGGTTGGTTACCATTTTTAAACAGTGGTGATGTAAAAGTAGATCAACTTGAATATGATGCTTATAGAGTAAAAGATACGTATATGAAGCATGGGTATTTAGATGCCTATGTAAGTAAACCACTTATGCGTGTGGATTATAGTTCATACAGTGCAGAGATAGATTATCAGATCAAAGAGGGTGTTCGGTATCGTGTAGGTGAAGTGAGTATCGCTCAAGATATTGAGGGGCTTGACAGTGAAGATTTGACCAGTGATCTGTCACTTAGAAAAGGTCATATTTTTAATATCACACGTATGCGTAAAGATATGAAAATGCTTCAAGAAGCAGCAGGAAATCTTGGATATGCTTATGCGAAAGTTTCTCCACAAATGCGTAAAAATGCAGAAGAGAAAATCATCAATCTTCAGTATATCATTCAATCAGGTATGAAAGTAACTATCAATGATGTGTTGATTTCAGGTAATGACAGCACAAAAGACAGAGTTATCCGTAGATATATCTATCTTGCTCCTGGTGACAGTTTTAATGCTACAGATCTTAAAGACAGTAAAAGAGCACTGGGAAGAACAGGTTTCTTTGAAAAAGTAGATATTCAAAGTCAAAGAATATCAGCAGACAAAATCAACCTTCTTGTGAAAGTAAAAGAGACAGCAACAGGTACCATCTCTGCTGGTGGTGGATATGGAAGTTATGAAGGGCTTATGCTTAATGCTTCTGTTTCAGATAAAAATATCTTTGGATCAGGGATTAATGCCAGTTTAGGTTTTGACATTTCAGCCATCTCTACCAACTACAATGTTTCATTTGTCAATCCAAAAATATGGGATAGTATGTATAGTTTAGGCTTCAGTGTTTATAAGAAAGAGTATGAGTATATTGACTATACACAAGATCAATTAGGTGGGTCGTTGAATTTGGGTAGACAGTTCTTCAGACATGTCTATGCTTCTGTTGGAGCAGGATATGTAGATAATCAATCTACTATCAATGAAGATGCCAATGATACTTACTTTGATGCCTTACTCTATAATGACCAATATCAAAAAACATCTCTATTTGCAAGTCTGAAATTTGACAATACAGATGACTATTATACTCCAAGAGAGGGTATGATCGCTGCTGTGAATTTTGAATATGCCAGTTTGGATGGAGATGACTTTAATGCAACGATCGGTAGTGGTGAGGAGAATGGCTATGGTGAGTTTATTAAAGCAAGTGGAAAATTTGGACTCTATTACGGCTTGAATGATTGGATTGATTACGATCTTATCCTTCGCTTTAAAGCAAGAGCTACCATGATAGAGAGTGGAGATAATGAGAAACTTCCAATTGGAGAAAAGCTCTTTATGGGTGGGATAGGAAGTGTTAGAGGGTATGACCCTTATTCCATTTCACCTCTAATTGACCCTAATGATCCATACAGTTCTCGCAAAGGAGGAAAAAAGCGTGCTTCCGCAACAGTAGAAGCCAGTATTCCTCTCTCTGAAGCAGCAAAGATGAGAGTTGCATTCTTCTATGATTATGGTATGATCGGTGAAGATAGTTTTAATGAGATCACAAGATCTTCTGCAGGTGCGGTCATAGAATGGCAATCTGCATTTGGTCCTATCAATCTTGTGTTTGCACAAGCACTTGATGATAAAATAGGGGATAGAACATCCACATTTGAATTCTCTATGGGAACGAAGTTTTAACAAGAGTGTTAAGTACGTAGCAAG
>SOIK01000164.1 GCA_004377245.1 Sulfurovum sp.
GAAGTAAGTTCTTTATGCATGATATGTGTTCCATCTGGGTAACCAAGCATTGCTCTGACTGTGATACTGTCACCCGTGATAATGGCATTGACTGCTACAGGTGCAGAACATCCAGCACCGATTTTAGAAACAAAATCTCTTTCTAGTTTAGTACAGATGAAAGAATTTTCATCATTTAAAGTCATAGCAATTTTACGGATCTTATCATTAGAACTAACAATCTCAATACCTAGTGCTGCTTGCCCCATAGGAGGAATCATAAATGAGAGTTTTTCTACAAAAGGAATATCTTTAAGCAAATCAAGTCTATAGAGTCCTATGTAAGCAAGGATGATCGCATCATATTGTCCCTCTTTTAGCTTTCTAAGCCTTGTGTTAACATTTCCTCTAAGATCTTTGACTTTAAGGTCTGGGCGTTGCTCCAGGAGTTGCATACGTCTTCTGAGACTTGTGGTTCCTACAACTGCACCCTCTGGCAGATCATCTAAACTTGCATATGTGTGAGAAAGAAAGACATCACTCTGATCCTGTCGTGTCGTAATAGCACAAAGTTCCAGCCCCTCAGGTATATATGTAGGGACGTCTTTAAGTGAGTGTACTGCTAAGTGGGCATTACCCTCTAACATCTCATCTTCAAGCTCTTTAGTAAAGTGTCCTTTACCTCCTACCAATGCCAATGGTTTATCCAATATCTTGTCACCTTTAGAGGTGATCTCATTAAGCTCTACTGTGATTTCCGGAAACGATGTTTCGATTCTTGCTTTGATATGATACGCTTGCCATAGAGCAAGATTACTTGCTCTAGTTGCTATGATTAATTTTTCCACTTTATTACCTTATATGACGCATATAGAGCAAAGCTCCATATACTACGTTAAAACACTGAGTTGTCTTCAGCAGACTGCTCAAGCAACTAGTCGCTTTTTATTATTTTGTTTTTTTGTTTATTATCTAGTACTGCGAAAAGCAATGTACCTAACCCTCTTTAGAGGGCGCTTGCGTTTGCATTGCGTATGAGTAGCACTAGATGATGTTATTTTATTAACTTTTCGTAACCGTTTCTCATCTTATCCCACTCACCATCAAGATAGATCGTTGGTGTTCCAGAAACCATCATTTTAGCTGCTGCACCACCATCAGCTTTAATAGCAGCTTTCACTTCTTTAGTATCGATCTGTGCCGCTGTTACATCATAATTAGCATGTTTTTTTACTGCTGCCAATATTTTAGTTACATTCGTCTCTCTTGGATCAATCTTTAAACTATAAATCTTTTCTACCATATCAACTTTACCCTCATGTTGTGCTACATGCATCACACGCGTCAACACATCTGAAACAGGGTGAATTCTTAAAAGTGGCAAATGATAGTAATAGACTGCTAACTTTGTCGGGTTCTCTCTCGCTGCTTTAAAGATCTCAGGTACTAACTCTTGACAGAATGGGCATTGAGGATCAGAGAAAATGAGTACTTTATGCTTTGCATCTTTATTACCAAAAAGAAGATGTGTATCGTTGTACATACTTGCAGGTACCGTTGGTTTTATCTCGTTACGATAGTCATTACCTGTTTTCAGATTCACCAAATGACCCGTAATAAGTCCATCTTTGATGAACATAGTCTCTGGTGCATGTATCTCTTTTTTCTGGTATGTCAGATCCATAGTCGTTAAAAGTACCGTCCAACCCGGAAGTGCCTCTATGGTTTTACTCTCAAGCACAGTCACGCCATTTACTTTTACTTGTGGGTTCTTCACTACATTCTTTTTAACATATTTTAAAAGTGTTTTAGTATCTGGCTGTGCAGATGCACTAAGAGCGACTGTTGCGATCAGTGTGCTCGTCAATAATTTCGACATCAATGACATTATCATCTCCCTTTTTTGTATCAAATTTTGTTTGTTCCGGTGTTATTTTAGCGATAAATTGTAAATATACTGTGTAGCCAAGCGCAACTAAGCCTAAAAAGTCAGTCAATACCCCAGGAATGATAAGAAATATCGCACCTAAAAGATAAGCCGTACTTGCATTTTGAAAGCTTTTCATACTTAACTTGCCTCTAGATACAGAACTTAAATTTCCCACAAGAGTCAAAGAGGAAGATTGAAGAATTCTAACCCCCATAAGCATACTCACCACTATCCATATAGCAGACCACATAAAACCTATATTCTCACCTACTTTAAGCGAGAGATAAAGTTCCAACAGAAGAAATGGTATTACTATAATAAGGATCATCTATGAAACCTTTTGAGTCACTACATCTAAGATAGTATCTGCAGAGACTTCTTCTTTTACAAGTCCTTCTCTGGTCACAAACTCCACAAGTCCATCTTGAAGTTTTTTACCTATGATCACTGCATGAGGTACACCTAAAAGTTCATAATCTTTTATCTTTG
>SOIK01000189.1 GCA_004377245.1 Sulfurovum sp.
ATACAACCCTCAGTTGGACATGCTTCAGCACAAGCTGGTACATCATGGTGATCTACACACTCAACACATTTGTCTGCATATACATAATAGATCTCTTCACCTGTTGGATTATCATCCTCATCTACGATTGCTTCTACTGGACACTCGTCGATACAAGCTGCACAGTTGATACAAGTATCTGTAATAATTACTGCCATTTTTTCTCCTTAAATTGAATATGCTCAAACTATAGCAAAACTTATTTAAAACATTCTTTAATTAAATGTTTAAATAGCTTTTAATTTCCTCTACTCTATCCAATTGTTCCCATGTGAAATCAGCATCTTCTCTTCCGAAATGTCCATACGCTGCCGTTTTAAGATAGATAGGTCTAAGAAGATCCAATGCATCCGTGATCCCTTTAGGTGTAAGATCAAAAAGAGCCTCTACACATGCAGCGATCTTCTTTTCATCTACTGTTGCTGTACCATGTGTATTAACATAGATTGAGACTGGTTTTACCACACCAATAGCATATGCTATCTGAAGCGTTACCTTGTCACATGCACCTGCTGCTACAAGGTTTTTTGCTACATGTCTTGCAGCATAGGCAGCTGAACGATCCACTTTTGTAGGGTCTTTACCAGAAAATGCTCCTCCACCATGCGGACAAGAACCACCATACGTATCTACAATGATCTTACGTCCTGTAAGTCCTGCATCCCCTTGAGGACCACCGATAACAAAACGCCCTGTTGGGTTGATGTGATACTTAATATCATCACTCATCAACTCAGCTGGGATAACCGCTTTGATCACCTCTTCAAGTACTGCTTCTTGTACTTTTTCAAGTGTCACTTCCGGATGGTGTTGTGTTGAAACAACAATGGTGTCTATAGCAACAGGTTTACCGTCTACATATTTGACAGATACTTGTGCTTTACCATCTGGACGTAGAAATGGGACAGTACCATTTTTACGTACCTCTGCAAGTTTTGCTGTGATCTTATGTGCCAAAGAGATAGGTAAAGGCATCAATTCTTTAGTCTCATTACATGCATAACCAAACATAAGTCCCTGGTCACCTGCACCAATCTCACCACATTCTTTATCAACCCCTCGGTTAATGTCTGGACTCTGCTCACCTACACCATTAAGTACACCTGCCGATCTATAGTCAAAACCATAGTTTGCATCTGTGTATCCAATCTCTCGTATCACCTCTCTAGCAACCTCTTGCATAGGGCAGTATGTATGTGTTTTAAGTTCTCCTGCAATAACACAAAAACCATTACTCAATAACGTTTCACATGCTACTCTAGCTTGTGGATCTCTTTCGATAATATAATCTAATATCGCATCAGAGATCTGATCAGCCATTTTATCTGGGTGACCCTCGGTTACCGATTCACTTGTAAAAATGTATTCGTTAGCCATTTTTTTCCTTTGATTTATTTCTCTCACTTCTGCTCTAAAGAGCAATGCCGATACATCACTAAATGATTTTCGACAAAGCTTCGCCTTTCGGCTCAGAGAATTTTTAAAATATTTGTTCACTGTCACTGAACTTGAGAAAATATCTGAAAGATACTTTATCAAATTCATAATACTACTCGTCATCCTCAGGCTTGCACCCCAAGGGCATTTCCTGCGGGCACCTGGGGATCCACAAGTGGCAAATAACTCTAGCTGTGGATCCCCGTATCAAGTACGAGGATGACGAAAAACCTACATTATCCTTTTTGCCAACTGCTCAGGTAAAATACCTAAAGACTCCTCTACCAACTTCGTATTTCCATGTGTAATAAATGCATCTTTATACTCAAATGTTGTAAGTTCTATATCTTTTATCTTCTTTTGGCTTAAAAGTTCAAGTATGGCTGAACCTACACCCCCCTGTGCTGCACTATCGGAAAAGACAAACCATGTTTTATAGTCACTGCTTAATTTCAGAAGCATCTCTTCATCTAATGGTTTCACAAAACGTAAATCTAAAATAGCTACTTTTTTATCTAATAGTTTTGCTGTTTGCTCTGCTCGTCCTACACCATTTCCATATCCGATGAAGAGAATTTCCTCTCCTTCTTGAAGCAGGACAGATTTTCCTAACTCATAGGCAGAACTCTCACGATCTTCAGATATAAAAGCACCTCTAGGGTATCTAAAGGCACAAGGGTGATTGTACTCTTTAGCAAATGCCATAGCAAGTTTCATCGTTGTTTCATTATACGGTGCAAGCAAAGTCATATTGGGGATAGCACGTAAAAATGAGATATCAAAAGTCCCTTGATGCGTCTCACCATCTTCACCTACGATCCCTGCCCTGTCTATGGCAAATGCCACACCCAGATCCATCAAAGCAATATCGTGGATCACTTGATCATACCCTCTTTGTAAGAACGTAGAGTAAAT
>SOIK01000219.1 GCA_004377245.1 Sulfurovum sp.
CCTGTATACTCTCCAGCTCATTAAGTGCTGCACGCAAACGCTTCAAGTCTCCACTCTTTCTTACAATATAAGGAGTAAGATAGATCACTACATTCACCTTGCTTTCCGCATCTCCATTGGAAGTAAAAAGACGACCAAGTATAGGGATGTCTCCCAGGAGTGGTACTTTTGTCGTACTTTTACCTCCGGCACTTTTTATCAGTCCCCCCAGGATAATCGTTTCTCCATTATTAATAATGGCATTGGTAACAACTTTACGTTTCGTTGTGGTAGGTCTATCTGCAGCAGCACCTGAACTTGGTAAAATGTCTTCTATCTCCGCTTCTACTTCCAGAGTGACTTGATTGTTGCTTGAGAGTCTTGGTTTTACTTTGAGAGTAAGCCCAATATCCTCTCTTGAGTAGCTGTTGATAATGTTACCCTGCCCTTGTATAGACTGCTGTGCTTGGGTTAAGATAGACTGTGTTTGTCCTACGTATATAGAGGCTTCTTTGTTGTTGGTACACAAAACAGATGGTTCACTCAGGATGTGTGCTGCACCATTTTGTTTTAACAAGTCCAGTTTTGCACCTAAAGCAAATACTTCAGAAATACCTGTGTCAAACTGAAAAGGTCTTTCTGTTGAAGTATATGGATTTCCCTGATTGTCATAACGTGTTACTTGATTATTTAGGAATCCTAATAATGTCGGCGAAATCATCAACGAAGAAGCACCTAAATTTGCTGCCGCAGAGAAAAGTCCCTGTGAAGTAATTTTCCCTCCTTCAAATCCATAACGTATTCCTATCTGTTCTGCTAAATCTGTATTTATCTCAACAATCCGTGCTTTCACATAAACTTGTACTTTAGGTATATCTATCTTGGACACCGTTGCTCGAATGTTTTTCATCTGCTCCGCAGTTGCAAGGAGGATCAAAGCATTTCTTTCTATATCTGATACTACCGTCGCTTTACTAGGTGGGTTACCGCCTTTTTTAGGTGCTTTTATCGCTACATTATTCATTTGAGAAATCAATTTACTCAAAATCTTTTCCATCTCTTCAACATTTGAGTTTTTGAGTCGGATAACATACATTTCTTGCGTAGTGCTCTCGCCTTTTATGTCAAGTTTTTTGATATACTTAATCATTCGATTGTTATTATCTGATTTACCTACCAAAATGATGGAGTTGGTTGCTTCATCTTTAAAGACATCTACCTTTTCACTCTCTATGGTTTGAGGGAAAAGTTTTTTTGCCATATTTTGAGCATTGGTAAAGACATCTTTCACGCTAGAGTTTTTAAGTTTCACAACAACAGACTTCTTTTCAGCCCTTGCTTCTACTGCCTTGATCACCTTAGAGATGGACCATAGCGTTCTAGGTGTTGCAGTAATGGCTAAAACATTGTTCTCTTTAAATGAGATCACTTTAGCATTCTTATGCAGAAGTGGTTTGATCTTTGCACGCATAACTGCTGCATTGGAGTTCTTAAGGGGGAACATCACTGTTTTCATCGTATCGCCATCATCGATAGTACTACTTACAGGCAAACCTTCACCTGCAGCATTGGCACCTTTAACCACCTTGTAGTATTCACCTTGGTCCACCAAAGTTAAACCTTTTCCGCCAAGGATAGAGTTAGCCAGAGGTATCAATGAACTTTTTTTGATAGGTGTTGTAGAAATAAAGTTTATCTTCCCTTTTAGTTCACCCTCTATTAAGATGTTTTTCTGTGTGATCTTAGAAACCATCTCTATAAAATCTTTCACACTAAGGTCTCGAAAGTTTACATCTACCTTCTCTTCTTCGGCATGTAGTCCTATGGACAAAACAAGCAATGCACTCAATAATATTTTAGTTAATTTCATATTCTAACTCCATTTCTTCTTTTCCTCTTATGATAGTTAAACTAAGACTATCCATTGTGTCGATATTTTTATATACATTCATTGCAGCATTATAGCTGGTTATCTCTTGTCCGTTGATGGACTTGATCACATCACCTCTTCGTAATCCCAATTTTGAAAAATGACTGTTTTTACGAACAAAAGTAACACGGAAACCTTTAAGGTCCTTCCCCTCTTTTTGTTCAGCAATCCCAATATTTTTCATAATCTCTTCCATGTTCTTCGCATAGTGCTCCACTAAGCTTTTATCTATGATTCTATGGTCACCTGCATCAATGATATCTCCCTCTACTTTAGAGGATGAAGATTGCGTTTCAGAAGAAGTAGCAGCAGCAACATCTTTTGCTTTACTGACACTTTTATCACCTTTTTTACTTTTAATGAGGTTTATCTGATACGTTTTAGAATTTTTGCTAAACGTAGCAAAATTACTGCCTGCTCCTTCTAGTACAAAGCCATTGATCTCATCACCTTTAGAGAGGACTTTCGTTTTCTTTTTATACGATACTGTTATGACAGTTACATCCGAGGCATTGTAAATAGCTAAAAGTTCAATGTCTTTTATGCTTCCTTGAGGCTTGGCAGGACGTGTAGGTTTTGGTCTCTCAGGGGCAGGCGCTTCATTTGGTGTCAATTTTACTCTGTAGTAAAGAGCCTTCCCGCCTTTTTCTTCGGCATGTTCCAGACCACTTGAAGGAAGCCATACCACCTCAACAACAAACCATAATGATTTAACCATAAGTAAAAGTACTAGAAGAGCAATAAGCCCTTTAAACACTTCTGGTTTAAAAAGATGTTTCATAATACCACCCTTTCTCGTCTTTTTTCAATTGTGATTTAATCGTCTCTATCTCTTTGGTCTCATTAAAATCTATGTGAAGTTTTCGTTCTGTCAAATCAACACTTCCCTCAATAACGCCAAAACTACCTTCTGCACTTACCGATGCCTCCAAAGGAGAGAGAACAGAATGAGATAAAATGGCTTTATCTGTTTGTTGTGGTGCCATTGCCTTTAGTGTATCGTCCAGCAAGAATGAGTCAAGCTCAACTTTTGTATAAAAAAGCAGGGTAAAGAGAGTAAGCTCTTCAATGGTTGCTACCTTGATCCCTTTTACATACACAGAAGCCTGTTTCAAGGTCAAAGAAAACAATCCTTCATCTATACTTTTTTTGTTTATCTTTATCTCATTTTTGGCAAGCTCCTCTTCCAGCTTATAGTAAAGCTCTTGCTTAGGCATGAAAACCAATAGTGCGAACCAGGCGATGAACAGTGTTATAAAAATCTTTTTTACCATTTGCATTTGAACTCCACATGATACGATGAACCTGTCTTTTTTATATCTAACTGCCTGATCACTACGGCAAGATTTAAAATCTTAGAGATAAGTTTGTTCAACTCTGTTGAACTTAGACCCTCGTAGATTGCTGTCAGTTTTTTACCTTTTTTGCTCCATGTCACTTTGGATGGAGGGATAAGTTTTTCTAACTCGGCTACTTTTTTAGAGATCTTTTTATCTGCCCATATTTTTTTAAGCGCAACGATCTCTTTAAAATCACTTACTGCTTGTTTTGTGGTAATTGCATGTTCTGCCTGAGAAGAGATCTGTCCATTTTTATACAGAAATGCCCCAAGCATTAGCAGAAATGCCAAGAGTACCACTAATTCGTTTTGATATCGTTTCAAACTCATAGTGTCCCCTCTATCTGTACATCATCACCGTCTGAAACTTTTGAAGTATTAAGTTTCTCTTTTTTTGCTAACTCATTCAGACGTTTAGCTACTTTGGCATCACTACAGGAAAACTGTGCTTTAAAACTCTTTTCATTTAATGCCAGTGATGTTAAAGTAACCCCTTTGAAGATCATTCTAGAGAGTGATTTTACCACTTCTCTTTTTTTTCTCTCTGCGGTATCAATGGTTTTATATTTTGTAGCGATATTTTTTCTCTGCATTTTACTCTGTAAAGAGGGATACTCTTCCAAGAGTCGTTGCATCTCCTCTTCTCCAGCCTTTGAGTCGTTACCATAACGCCAGCCCTCTACAAAAAACATCCCAGCAAAAATGGTAAAAACTATAGCTAAAACCATAGCTTGCTTCATGCTCAGAAAAGAACCATACGCTCCTTGTAGCGTAACTCCTGTTTTGGGGGTAAAACTATCATTAAAAGTTAATAGCTTTGTCTCTTCTTCTAGTGCTGCTTGAGGCACAACAACAACGGCATCATCTAAGGCCACAAGTGCTTCTTTTTTTCCTAAAAGAACTGGATCGGTAAAGGATGAGAGTGATTGTTGTGCAAAAAAGAGTTTGGACACTTGTTCTGCTTTTATCCCTTTTGTGCTGAGGAACTCGGTAATTTCATCCACATCATACGCGATAAAAGCCCATATGCCCTCTTCTTTAAACACCAGATACTCATATGATCTCCCCTCTTCCAGTAAGCCATCAAAAAGGGAGGGTGCTATTTTTTTTGCCTGATAGAGATACTTTACGGGAAGTGGCTCTTTTTTAAGTGTATAAAACTGTGGCGTAAGCATGACGTTCACACTATGTGACAAGGAAACATGTTCCATTGATGCATGCACTAACAGTAGCTCTTTATTGCTTCCCATAAAATTCAAAATCTTTTACCTCTCCTTGAATATCTACAAATTTAAATCTAAATCTTTCACCTGCATGTCCATACTGAACTTCACACTCTGCTTCTTCCAAGAAATCTTGTGCAAAAAGTTTTTGGTTATACGATTCACCACTGTTTTGAACAAATGTTTTGAGCATACCCTCACCCTCTATCCACTCTTCTTTGACCGTAGCCAAGTCTATGTCAAAAAGTAAGGAGATAAGTTCTGCTGAGATATAATCACCATCTATCACCTTTGCCGTAGGGCTAAATGCAAAAAGCTTCGCCCAGGGTACACGGCTTACCTTTTGGTCATCAACTTCGAGTTGGTATCTACTGATGATACCCTCAAATTGTTTATACGATATAATACCGTTTTTTTGACGAAGTCTGCTTTGTTCTTTTTGGACAAACTTCTCTTTGCCGCCTATCTCTTCAAGTAACATCTCTTGCAGTCTTCCTGCATCTTCCAAATTGTATGTTTGCGAGATAGTATCAAATACTTTTTGTGCTGCATTATACTGCTCTAGCATTTCTTGACTATTACCTAACCCTAACCAATTAATGTTAACTCCATTTGCCAAAGGACGGCACTTGAGCATAAGAGAAAATCTGCCATCGGGGGAAGATAAAGGCACCGGCGTTAAATAGAGTGTGGTATAGAGTGTGTTTTTCTCTTTAAAGTTTTTAAATATCTTTCTGATATCTGCGTAGTAAAGATTGCTTTGTATCAACGCTTTTGTTGTGGTTGCATCTTTTCTTACTTCATCGAAATAACTAAGAAGTATGCCTGTCAAGGCGATTATCACGGCCAGTACAGATAAAGTAATGAGAAGAGCAAACCCTTTTCTATGAGGGATTCTTCTATGTATAGTATATTTGGATTTATCCATTTAAAAGCTCTATTAAAGTAAAATTTTGATAATTATTATACCAAAGCAAACTAAGGATTGATATGAAAGAACCAAAGAAGATAAAAACAGAAAAATTAAGAGCAGGATTTTCCCTTATAGAATTACTCATTGTTATCGTGATACTGGCTGGTCTTGTAGCTGTCGTTGCACCAGGGCTTATGGACTCTGCGAATCAGGCAAAAAGAGACACCGTATGCCTCAAGATGAATGACCTCAAAAAGAGACTTGATATGTTTAAACTTGATAATGGTGTTTACCCGGAAACGGAAGAGGGGTTTGAAGCGCTCATGAGTAATCCAGATGCAGACAAATACCCTAACTATCGTGCAAAACCTTACCTTAAAAAACTACCAAAAGATTCATGGAAGACACCTTTTGTTTATTTGAAGCAAGGTTCAGAAGTTGAAATTATCAGCTTTGCTGCAGACAGAAAAGAGGGTGGAGAAGAGAATGCTTTAGATATATTATTTAGCGATTGTAATAAATAACATTTTTCATGCCTAAACAAGAAATAGACAAGATGCATAAGGGGTTCTCTCTCATAGAGCTTCTTGTTGTGATCATTATCATCTCGATTGTCTATTTTTTAGGATTTAGTGGTGTAGAAAAAAACAGTAGTAAACCCAAAGCACTTACTGCGCTTAACCTCAAATCTACTATTATGAAATCAGACCTTTTTACAGGAGAAGCTACCCTGCTCTGCATAAATAAATGTCGTTCTTGCTACCTTCGGAAAGGGATACACTCTGCCTTTCAAGCCTACGAACATGGGATAGATCTTAAAGATACACAAGCCTATACTTTAGATGAGAGAGAGTCTCTTCTTCATCTAGAGTATGGACGTTATCAAGACAAGAAGATTTGCCTGATACTTGACTTCTACAAAAACGGAAGCAGCACGCAGATCATTTTGAAAAATGAAAGTGGTGTCTTCTTCTTGCCTGCTTTTTTTGAAGCACCTCAAAAAGTAGACTCACTAGAAGATGCAAAAGATCTTTGGCTTAAAAACAGTGATCTTGCATCAAACAGTGGAGACTTTTATTGAAAACTTTACGTCCTGCCTTCACTATTATAGAAATCCTTATTTCCGTCATCATTATCTCTGTTTCCATCATTTATGTACTCAAACTACATAGCCAAAACCATGAACAGATCGTTTATATCTCTGAGAGAAACAAACTCTCTTTACAGGACTCACTTTTTTTAACAGATGATGTTGTCAGATACCATAGAGACAGAAAAGAGGCCTATGAGGTATTGGAAAAACATTTTAAAGTGAAAGATTTAAAAAGTAGAGAACTTTTAAAAAAGAATGCTAGAGATTTCTTCATCCCGGAACCTATCAATATCTTACCTGATGAAGGGTACGGACCTACTGCTATCGTAGACGAGATCATGCTCAAAGACAAACACTCTTCCGTTTATTATCATTTTAAAATCAGTAATTTTTAACTGAACCCTTTGAATAACTCTAGGTACTCGGAGAGTTAAACTGTTCTCTTTGCCGTTTTTATAAACATGATAAAAAGTCCCAATCCCAATACCATCAACAAAGTATTTCCCAAAAGATCATGCGACCAATAAAAGTTCCCTCTGACTCCCTCACCTTCCACAAAATACACCACCAATAAAATACGTATAACATTCCCTACAGAAAACAATAGATAGCCTATCAACATCCATACTATCTTATGTACTATACCTGAGGGATAGGCAAGGATAGAAGCGAACAAAAAGAGTATGGGTATCATCCCATTACACGCTTGGTTGATGATGATCTTATAGTGCAGGTTTATCATGATGTCTATACCAACTAGTTGATCGGGTGCTAAGAACATATCTAGAAAGAAAAGTGTGAGTTTTGTTTGTCCATCGTTTAGAAATGTAGAAACTACAGAGGTATCGGCATAAAAAAAGGTAAAGAGTATCGCCAAAAAAAGGAAATAGAGGGCTATAAATCATTTCATGTGCTACTATAGCAAGATGCAGCTTAACCTACTTCCACAAACGAAAGCTAAAAAAGTTATAATACATACAATTATAACAGCAAGGACACAAAAAAGGAATGCTTTTCAAGTACAAAGGTTTTGACAAAACAGGTAAAAGGGTCAAGGGAACTGTTACGGCAAGCAATGTGGAAGAAGCGGGGCAGAAGCTTCGTACTCAAAACATTTACTATGAGAGTCTTGCACTCACAAAAGAATTTTCACTTGAAGCCTTTTCTAAACGTCAAATGTCGGGAGAACTGCTTAGTACTTTTTCAAAAGAACTCTCCTCTTAT
>SOIK01000192.1 GCA_004377245.1 Sulfurovum sp.
AACTGTCATCTTTGTGAACTCAGTAAAAGTCGTCAAAAGGTCGTGTTTGGCGAAGGTAATCCTCATGCTGACCTGCTCTTTATAGGAGAAGCACCTGGAGCTACTGAAGATAGTAGTGGTAAGCCTTTTGTAGGTCGTTCAGGTGAACTGCTTACCAAGATGATAGAAAATGTATTACAGATCTCTCGTAGTGATGTCTACATCACAAATATAGTCAAATGTCGTCCACCAAACAATCAAGTACCAACACCAACCCAGGCACATACTTGTCAACCCTATCTTTTAAAACAGATAGAACTTATCAAGCCAAAACTGATCGTAACTCTGGGTGCTACAGCCTATCATTACCTTACCGGTGATGAGACGAGTATTACTAAAATAAGAGGTATATTACACCCACAAAATGGATATACACTTATCCCTACCTATCATCCAAGTTATCTACTTAGAAATCCAAGTGCTAAAAAAGAGGTATTTGAAGATTTATTGAAGGTGAAAGAGTTGATGGAAAATATGTAGGGGTGTCCATAAGGGACACCCTTGAAAAGAAATGCTATGTAAAGCTAAGGGTAAGCACAAGGCATTATCCCCCTATATTATGCTTCTCTTGCTTTTGTGATGATCTCCTCAACGATAGACGGATCTTCAAGTGTTGATATATCTTGAGTGATCTCTTCGTGTTTTGCGACAGAACGTAAAATTCTTCTCATGATCTTACCTGAACGTGTTTTTGGCAATCCTGGTACTTCAATGATATGATCCGCTTTAGCGATATTACCGATCTCTGTAGAAAGCAATGCATTGATATGATTTTTAATATCTTTGTTGATATGTCCCTCTTTGAGTACGATATAGATGAAGATAGACTCACCTTTAATGTCATGTGGACGCCCTACAACAGCAACTTCTGCTACAGTATCATCTTTTTTAACTGCTGCTTCGATCTCAGCCGTACCCATACGGTGACCAGAAACATTGATGACATCATCCACACGACCCGTGATCGTGATATATCCATCTTCATCAAGCACCGCACCATCACCAGAGAAGTAAACTGGTTTACCATCTTTTACAACATCACTAAAGTAGGCTTTTTTATAACGTTCAGGATCACCCCAAATATTTCGTATCATACTTGGCCATGGTTTGGTGATACAAAGAAGTCCAGTTTCCCCTACCTCTTTAGGTGTACCATCAGGATCAAGTATCTCAGTAATGATACCTGGAAGTGCAAACGTTGCACATGCTGGCCTAATAGGTGTTGCTCCAGGAAGTGGAGAAATTATATGTCCACCTGTTTCAGTCTGCCACCATGTATCTACAATGGCACACTTGGAGTTACCCACTGTTTCATAGTACCATTTCCATGCCGGTGGGTCGATAGGCTCCCCGACTGTTCCAAGTACTTTCAAGCTTGATAAGTCATACTTTTTAGGCTCATCTTTACCCATTTTATGAAGTACACGGATGGCAGTTGGTGCAGTGTAGAACTGTGTGATCTTATGATCCTGCACCATCTTCCATGCACGTCCTGCATCCGGGTATGTTGGTACACCTTCAAACATCAATGTCGTTGTTCCTGCTGCAAGAGGACCATACACGATGTACGTATGTCCCGTGATCCAGCCGACATCCGCGGTACACCAGAAAATATCATCACCTTTCACGTCGAAGACCCACTCCATTGTCATCTGCGCCCAGAGGATATACCCTGCACTTGCATGCTGCACCCCTTTTGGTTTTCCTGTACTACCACTTGTGTACAGCAAGAAAAGCGGGTCCTCACTGTCCATAAGCTCATAAGGGCATTCCGCAGATTGAGAAGTAATAAGTTCATTGTAGTTATGGTCTCTACCTTCTACCCACTCGATCTCTTCATTGTTTCTTTTCACAACAAGAACCGCTTCGATACTCTCTCCACCTTGAGAGAGTGCATCATCAACGACTTGTTTAAGCATATATGGCTTTCCTTTTCTGTAAGCACCATCAGCTGTGATAACGATCTTTGCCTCTGCATCTTCGATACGGTCTTTAAGTGCCTCAGCAGAGAACCCACCAAATACGATAGAGTGGATCGCACCGATACGTGCACATGCGAGCATCGCATAAGCTGCTTCAGGGATCATCGGCATATAGAGCACTACTCTATCACCTTTTTTGACATCAAATTCATGTCTAAGTAAATTTGCCATTTTATTGACACGTAGTGAGAGCTGTGCATAGCTAATGTGCTCTACATCTCCTCTGTCACCCTCAAATAAAATCGCTGTTTTATCTGCTTTATCTGCAAGGTGTCTATCGATACACTGGTTCGATACATTGAGCTTACCATTGGTGAACCACTCATAAAATGGTGCATTACTCTCATCAAGTACTTTATCATAAGGTGC
>SOIK01000132.1 GCA_004377245.1 Sulfurovum sp.
TCAAAGTCTATGACTCAGATACTGCCACCATTTGTAGTATTTGATGATAAAAGTGTTTATAGAGAAAAAGCGATGAAAGCATTTGAAAAAGCAAATACGCATAGTATAAAAGGTGATTTTTAAAGTGGAATTACTTACAGATGAAAACTACAATTACAAGTTTAACCCAGCTGAATGTGAAGCGTGTGGTGGGCATTGTTGTACGGGTGAGAGTGGTTATATCTGGGCAAAGTATGCAGAGATAGAGAAGATGGCAGCGTATTTGGAGCTAAGTGTTGAAGATTTCGCTACAATGTATCTGAAGAAAGTCAAACATCGCTATTCGCTTGTAGAAAAACAACTGGCACCTGACAACTTTGCCTGTGTCTTTTTTGATGAGTCTATGAAACGCTGTTCCATCTACCCTGTACGACCTTTGCAGTGTCGTACATTTCCTTTTTGGGAGCAGTTTAAAAATGATGAAGAAGAGGTACGTAAAGAGTGTCCTGGAATCGTATAGTATACCCTTTTATCACAGCTTTTATACTAAGTATGGGAGTGATGCAAGCTAAAGAACTCAGAGTCCTTAGTGAAGATGAACTTATCATACAAGGGCTTTTGTACGAAGAATATAGGGCTTACAACCGTAGTAGGGCAGTTTTTGGAAGGCTTTATGACACTACAGGAGCGAAAGTCTATCTTTTCAAAGAAGTTACTGCCGCGTTGTTTAGCAAAACAAATATCAATGAGAGCATAGAAAGGCTAAAGTTATGGGATGATAAGCATCCAGATACCTTAGAGGTCAAACGTCTTTTGATTCCTCTTTATCTTACAGCCCATCGAGTACGAGAAGCTAAAACGGAGGCAGAATATCTTCTTGAGAGATCAAATGAAGTGATGGATCTGGAACTTGCTTCAACTCCTTTTCTTTACACGGGTGAGTTTAAAAGAGCATTAGACCTTTTGAGTAGGGTTTATGAAAAAACATCCAACGAAGATGTACTTTTACGTATGGTTGTCATCATGGATGAATATACCAATGAACGAACCAAAGCCATACAACTTTTAGAGACTCACCGCCATATGAATATCGTAAGTAATGATGTCTATTTTAAGCTTTTGGCACTTTATGTAAAAGAGAATAATGTAGATGGTATTTTAAGCATATACAAAATACTTTATGAGCAAGATAAAAATGAAAAATATCTGAATAAAATCATAGATGCATACGCTTACAAAAGAGATATTGATGGTGCTATCGGCTTTTTAGAAAAAAATAAGGTAGGGGAGACTATCCTTTATGAACTCTATAAAAGAAAAAAACTTTTTGACAAAGCGTTCCTACTTATAGATCGTCTCTATGCTGAAAAAAAAGATGCAAGATGGATAGCAGAAAAAGCTGTGCTGCTTTTTGAAAAGGCAGAAGATAAGAATGATAAGAAGATGATAAAAGAAGTGATCTCATACTTTGAAGAAGCTATCGATTTAGGAGTAGATGACAGTATCTACCTTAACTACTATGGCTACACACTGATCGATAAAGAGATAGATGTGGAAAAAGGGATTAAGATCATCGAGGATGCTCTAAAACAGCAACCTCATAATACCTATTATCTTGACTCATTGGCTTGGGGTTACTATAAACAAAAAGAATGTAAAAAAGCTTACGAAATAATGAAAAGAGTTGTAGATGAAGAAGGGCTTGATGAAGTAGAGATCATCGAACACTGGGATGCAATACAAAAGTGCAAGTAGACCATTTATACGCTTTAAGAGCAAAGCCCTAAAAGCTACGCTAACGCTAAGTTTTACGACTCCGCATTTAGTGCGTCTCATGCACTGCATTCTAGATGCTTGTCTTCAGCAGAAGGCTCACGCGACTAGTCGCTTTTAGAGATACTTTTAGATATAATACGCGAAAATTTAGCCTAAGGTAGATAGATGGCTCAGATATTAGATGAAATTATCAAAAAAACTAAATCAGATTTAGAGAAACGAAAAGTTGAGTATCCACTAGAGTGGTTAGGGCGTTCCCTCGCTTTTAATCCTTTTGTGCCTAAAGATGTACAGAGTGCACTTAGGGCAACAGAAGAAAACCCTTATCGTATCATCGCTGAAGTAAAAAAGGCAAGTCCCAGCAAAGGTGTCATCAGAGAAGATTTTGACCCTGTAGAGATAGCGCAAGCGTATGAAAAGGGTGGAGCAGATTCACTCTCTATACTCACCGAACCGCACTTTTTTCAGGGAGATAAAGAGTACTTGGGAATGGTACGTCGTTATGTGAGTATCCCCCTGCTTAGAAAAGATTTTATTGTAGATAAGTATCAGATAGTAGAGGCATTGGCATTTGGTGCAGACTACATTTTGCTTATTGCAAAGGCATTGAGTCGTAAAGAGTTAAAAGAGCTTTATAACTATGCACTTCACCTTGGCTTAGAAGTACTTGTTGAGGTACACGATAAAGCAGACCTCATTAAAGCGATATTCGCTGGAGCTACTATCATTGGTATTAACCACCGTAATCTTGAAACGTTTGAAATGGATATGAGTTTAAGTGAAAAACTCATCCCACTCATCCCAAATGGAAAGATCATCGTAGCGGAAAGTGGTATCAATGACCATGAAACAGTAGTAGAGCTTGCTAAAGTAGGTGCAGATGCATTTTTAGTAGGAGAACATTTTATGAGACAAGATGATATTACTGCGGCTATAAGAGAAGTAAAGTACGGAAAGTAAACTATTCCGTCATCCTCGGGCTTGACCCGGGGATCTAGAACTTTAACTATATGCCACTTGTGGATCCCCGGGTCAAGCCCGAGGATGACAAATATTTACGAAAGTAATTTTTTAACCATCACATTAATCCTACCACCATCTGCACGGCTTCCTATGGCACCTTTAGCAGCACCCATGACTTTACCCATATCTTTCATACTTTCAGCACCTGTTGATGCGATGACTTCTTTGAGTACAGACTCTAGCTCTGCATCATCCATTGGTTCGGGCAAGTAGGTTTTTACAAGTGCAAGTTCAGCTAGCTCTTTTTCTACAAGGTCATCACGACCGGCATCTTTAAACTGTGCCATAGCATCTTCTCTTTGCTTGGCATACTTCATCAAGATAGCTTCAACATCAGCGTCACTTACATCTCTACGCTCATCTACTTCTATTTGTTTGATGGCTGCTTGGATGTTCCGTAAGGTATCTCTTTTTAGCGTTTCTTTGGCTCTCATTGCATCTTTGATGTCATTTTTGATCTGTTCTTTTAAACTCATTTAGTTCTCCTGTAAATATTTACAATGATTATACTATAATCCTTTTATGATTATTACTATAGAAGACAAACAATTTGACACAAGCAAGATAACGCAACTCTACCCAGCAGCAGTAGTAAAGACTGGACATGAAGATGAGACAACACAAGTGAGTCTTGAGTGGTTAGAGGTGGAAGCCAAAGGCAAAGTGGAAGTTGTGGGCTTTGGTCTATTTGTAAATTTAGGTGAAGAAGAGAAACACTCTTTTATGTTTGATACAAAAGAAGAGATGGATGAAGCTGCGGGGCGTATAGCCGCACAATTGAAAAAGTAGATAACTTGTAGCGTGGGCATTCCTGCCCACGATGGATTTTGAATTTGTTTTTCGTGGGCAGGAATGCCCACGCTACGGTTATACCCCTTCAAAATCCAAAGAAGCAGAGTTAATGCAGTAACGCTGATGGGTAGGTGCTGGACCATCAGGGAATACATGTCCTAAATGTGAACCACAAGCATTACATCTTACTTCTGTTCGCATCATACCATGTGTTCTGTCTACTATGGATTCGATAGCATCTTTGTTTAGTGGCTGAAAGTAGCTTGGCCAGCCTGTCCCTGAGTCAAATTTAGCTTCTGAACTAAAAAGTGGTGTTTTGCAACATTTGCAACTATAGGTACCTTTAGCTTTATTATCATGAAACTTATTTTGGAATGGTGCCTCTGTACCGTGGTTTAGACATACGTTGTACTCTAGGGGAGTTAACTCTTTTTGTAATTTTTCTCTATCTAATTCTATTTTATAAGCCATGATAATCCTTTAATTATTTTTGTTTATCATAGCTAAATTTCTTTGCCTTTAAGTTAGATTATCTTATTATTGCTTATAAACTTTTGGAGAAACTATGTCAACATTTCAACTCTTACTTCTTATTGTCGCTGGGGCAGTATTTTACCTCTTTTTTAAACAACTTTTTTCAGGAAATCATCCTAAAAGAGGTGTGGATTTTGAAGCTAAAGTCGCAGATGAGCAGATAGGTGGTATTAACCGTCCAGATAAAACATTCTCTACACCAACAGTACAGCCAACACGTATGGAACAGTTACTTGCTATGGCAGATGAAGCGGTAGCCAAAGGCGATATGGATGAAGCACAAAAGGCATTACAGAGTGCACTTATCATAGATGAAAACAATATAGATGCATTGCAAAGAAGTGGTTATGTATCTGTGCAAATAGAAGCATATGAACAAGCAAAAGAGCATTATGAAAAGATCATCTCTTTAGATGAGAATGATGATATGGCACATGTATCTTTAGCCAATGTACTGCATAAGCTTGATGATGAAGCAGGAGCGGAAAAACACCATGAGCGCGCCATCATGTTAGATGAAGAGTATGCACCTCACCATTTCAATTATGCAAATACTTTATATGATCTGGGACGTACAAAAGAAGCTTTGATCGGTTATAAAAGAGCCTATGAGTTAGATGACTCTCTTGAAGAAGCAGAGAAAATGATCAAAAAATTATCGGAGTAGATGATGAGTAGTGCATGTTTTGTGACCCAAGTCGCTACAGAAGAGATACTGCTAAGAGTGACTAATGTATGTGGAGAGTGTTATGATGACATCTCTGAAGGTGATATCATCCACTATGATATGCAAAACTACCGTTATCTTTGTGAAAAGTGTCAAGAAGAACTTTCTGAGCGTATGAATGAGGCTTGTGAGGTAGTTGAAGAAGAGGGTGGTGGGCTTTTTTGTTAGGGAGCAAGTAGCAGGTAGCAGGGAGCAATGATGGTTTGTATTTTTGCAAATGCTTTTATTTGATAAAAAAGTCTTGACAAGCTTATAAGGCTATGCCAAATTTGCTACCTGCTAACCTGCTACCTGCTACCTGCTACCTGCTACATACTTCACCGCATTCAAATAACTCAAAGAACTTAACTCCACTCCCTTATATGCCACATCAAAAGCCGTACCATGATCTACAGATGTTCTAAGTATCGGTAGGTTTAACGATACATTTATCCCCTCATCAAAATAGAGAGCTTTAAGAGGTGCTAATCCCTGGTCGTGATACATTGCTATGTAATGGGTGTAGTTTGCTCTGACTCTTGGGGTGAACGCTACATCCGGTACGAGTGGAGAGCTGTATATCTTTTTACCTATCTTGAGATGTGCATTGTCAATGGCTTTCTGGATGATGGTCTCTTCGTTTCCAAGTACACCATCATCTCCAGCATGAGGGTTCAGCCCTAAAACACCTACTTGTTTAGTAGGTTTTGCTGTGTGGTAAAAATCTATAAGAAATCTTGTCAGATCTTTTTCATTGATGCTTTTAGCTACCTCTTTAAGAGGGATATGCTCCGTAAAAAGTGCTACATACATCTTAGGACTTCCTAACATCATAATAGCCTCTGCATCAAAAAAATCTCTAAGAGCATCAGTATGACCCTTATAATTTACACCCGCTAATTCCCATGCTTTTTTATGGATAGGTAGGGTGGTGATGGCATCTACTTTTTTTGCTTTGGCAAGTTCAACGGCTTTAGTAAATGAGCTATAAGCATATGCACCACTCTCTTTACTGACTTTACCCGCTTCTATCTCATAGTAAGGTGCTATGTTTTCTATGGTTTGAAAATTATAAGGTATTTGTATGTTTAGTTTTTTGGTTGCTTGCTCTAGCATAGTTTTATCTATGCAGTAAACAGGTTCAACTTCTTTAGAGATTGTATGGTGGTTTTCAAGGGCAAGCTGGATGCCTATACCGTTTAAATCACCGATAGAAATAGCAACTTTTTTCATTAGCGTATCATTAAGGCTTTCATGTCAAGGATAGCTTGTTCTAAGCCTGTATAGACAGAACGAGCTATAATACTTTGACCAATGTTCAGTTCCTCTATGGTTTCTATCTCCACGATATCTTTTACATTTTGCATATTTAGCCCATGCCCAGCGGCTACACGCAACCCATGCTCCATCGAGTCACAAGAAAGTAAACGAAGGTTACAAAGCTCGTCACCTAACATCTGTTTAAGGATCTTGCGTGAAAGTTCAAGCTCTGGTATGCTGTGGTGCGTTTTGCTAAGGTTAGTATAAAGCATTGCGTAAATGTTCGCATACTTTCCTGTATGAAACTCTATCCACTCTACGCTTAGGTCTTTTGCTGCTCGTACAGCGTCCAAGGTAGGGTCTATGAAGAGAGAGACTTCTATCTCTTCTTTTTGAAGTCTTTTGATGGCTTCTTTGAGCTTAGGTTGTTCTCCTGTTACAGCAAGCCCACCCTCTGTAGTGACCTCTTCTCGTTTCTCAGGTACAAGCGTCACACGGTGAGGTCTTAGTTCACAAGCGATATCTATCATCTCAGGAGAGATGGCACACTCTAAATTTACAGGTAAAGATGAGAGTTCTATGATGTTCTTAGCATCCGCATCTTGCATGTGTCGTCTGTCTTCACGTAGGTGTATAGTTATCTGGTCAGCCCCAGCTCTTTTACAGATGCTAAGGGCATCAAGTGGGTCAGGATCAGCCACTTTACGTGCCTCTCTAAGTACAGCGATATGGTCGATGTTTACACCCAATAACATACTCTCTCCTTGTATCTAAGTACAGAGATTATAGCAAAAATTTTTAAGATAGAATTTGTATAATCATAAAAATACGAAAAATACGTCATCCTCAGCTTGACTGGGGATCCACAAGTGGCATATATCTCTGATTATAGATCCCCGTATCAAGCACGAGGATGACGAATATAGGAATAAAATGCCCGATAAAAAAGCACTACCTGTGATGAAATATGCCGATGTCAAAGAGAACATAGGCAACGGTAAGCCTCTCATCCTCTCTTTTAGCATGACACACTGCTATAGCTGTTTGGCTATGTCCAAAGTCTTCGCCCAAGTCCTAGAAATTCATCCTGAATTCCAAATCTACTCCATAGACGGACAAAAAGAACGTATCATCACTAGAGATATTTATAAAATCACTATGATGCCTACACAGCTCTTTTTTGATGCAGAAGGTAATGAAGTCTTTCGTCATGAAGGAGCGTATAAGAAGCCTGTGTTGGATATTATTTTGAAGAAGTATGGGTTTGAGTAGGTCTTAACCAACATTATGGTAGAATCGCGAAATTATATAGAACTAAAGGCTTAGAAAATGGCAAAAAGAAAGATTAAAAAAGCAGTTTTAGCTTACTCTGGTGGACTTGATACGAGTATCATCCTTAAGTGGCTACAAGATGAGTATGAGTGTGAAGTGGTTACTTTTACCGCTGACCTTGGTCAGGGTGAAGAGGTAGAGCCTGCACGTAAGAAAGC
>SOIK01000134.1 GCA_004377245.1 Sulfurovum sp.
AGTACAATGAAGTTCACTTGATCAACAAAGATACTTTAGAGACTGACAGAATCATCAAAGTTGGTAAAACTAAAGGTCAATTGATCGATGCGAAGACTAAGAAAGTACTTCAAGAGTGGGATGCTACACAGCATGAAAGAGTACCTGTAAATGAAGTAGCTTCTAAAATCAGTAAAGAGATGTTAATGCCTATGCCTGATAAGTTAGGTGCAGCAGTGAAAGATCCGGTACAACCAAGACTTCTTCACGCAGAGCCTGCTAACCACGGTAAGTGGACTATGATCTCTGAGTGGACAACTGGTAGAATTGGTATCTATGAGTCTAAAACAGGTAAGTTCGTTAAGTATATCGAAAACTTGACAACACCTACATTTACATACTCTGTTGAGCACAGACAACATATTCCTGGTGCTTAATTGATACTTTTGTAACTATCATAGGATGCTTTACGGGCTTTGCCCGTAAAACTCCGTTGGTCACTGGGACAACTTCAGCAGTTGGCTCATACGACTAGTCGTATCAATAGGTAAGGCTATTAGTTGCAATACTTTTACTCTCTCCTTTTGGAGGGGGTGATTTATTGAGATGATTACTGAATCACTTCAATAAGTTACCAAGGTTTTTATTTAATGAAACAAATAGTTCTTCTTCGACTCTCTCTTGCATTACTTTTTCTTTTTTCTTTTTCAGATGCGAAGTATTTAGATAACCACTCTTGTAATGAGTGCCATGAGAAAATTTATGAAGAGTATCAATCCTCTTTTCACTCTAAAGGCTATTTTAACGATGAACTCCATCGTAAAATAGCCAATAAAGCAGATCCGAAAAAGTACGCATGTGCCACCTGTCATATGCCTATGGCAGATAATTTAAAAGATTTGATCTCTGGTGAAGCCAGACCAGATAAAAATAATAAAACCCATACAGATGCTATCTCTTGTTACTTCTGCCATACCATTGCCTATGTTAAAACAGCGCATAAATTTAACATCAATACGAAAGCAAGACAAGCAAAAAATTATAAGCCTACACTTTATGGAAGACTCCATAACCCTGATGATAGTGATAAGCACTCTTCTGCTTCCAACCCGGTTTATGCAAAAAAAGTCTGTATGGGATGCCACTCGCACAAACTCAACGATAACAATGTGACTATCTTTAGAGCGATGGATGAGAAGCAAGACAGTATAAGCTGCATCGATTGTCATATGCCAGAGATAGCTGGTGGTGCAGAGAAGATGGATAAAAGGGCTAGAGGGCGTCATGCCAGTCATAAGTTTTTAGGGATCCATGATAAAGAGTTTAGAAAAACAGGGATGGATATCGACATCACAACAGCAGATAAAAAACTCACTGTAACCCTTAAAAATAAAATGACGCATCCTCTGATAATTCAGGCTGCGCGTGCAAAGTTTTTAAAGATAGAGATAAGCAGAGCAGAAAAAGTGATTTGGCAAAATTATGAGAAAGAGCCCAGTGAAGATAAGCAAGGATATTTTGCATATAGTTTTAAGCAAAATGGCAAAGAAATTGCTATCCCAGCACATGCAACAGAAAGTACGGTAAACAATGTCGCTGCCAAGACAAGTAAATTATTAAAATATACTACTCCTACACTTCAAAAAGGAGACAGTGTGCGTGTCGCTCTTTATGTTCAGTTGGCTAAAAGTGATTGTGCGGAAGTAATAGAGTTAGATGATAGTAACCTAACGCAACCACAATTGATGAAAGAAGTATTCTTCATTCAAAATTGATACGTGTCAACGTAGTTATTATAGAGTTTTAAGTACAATGGCATTTAATTGTGCCACAATAACGTCATTCTGAACTTGATTCGGAATCTAAAAAGCTGATTAGTATATACATCTGTGGATCCTGAATCAAGTTCAGGATGACGGAAGTTGGTATCAATATATATAAAAGGATGAATTAATGAAATTTCTACTATCTATTTTACTGCTAAGCACAACACTGTTTTCTGCTACACCTAGTGCGAGCGAGAAAATTTTTGTCGTGGAGCGTGAGAGTGAATCTATTGCTATTATCAACAAAGGGTTGACGAAGTCGCATATGAAAAATATGCATAATATGAACCATGGTATCATCAAGTTTGATGGTGCGGATGGGTATCTTATAAGCCGTGACGGTTATGTTGTACGCTTTGACCCGGTGAGTGAAAAGATACTGAATGAGTATAAAACATCAAAAAGTGCCATCGGATTTGTGATAGGCGAAAACTATGTGGCTGTGGCTAACTATGATGATAAGTCAGTGGATATCCTTACGCGTGATCTTAAACCTATCGATAAGATAGTCACAGGTTCTAAAAATGTGGGGATAA
>SOIK01000068.1 GCA_004377245.1 Sulfurovum sp.
TTTGGACCCATAGCATGCATGAGTAGAACATTACCTGGCTTCTCTTCAGAACCTACTTTACTTACAACTCTCGCTGACATCGGTACCGCGGAAACCCCTGCTGCACCAATAAGTGGATTGATAGGTTCTTTTGAAAACTTATTCATTGCTTTTGCCATAAGTACACCCATCGCTGTACCTGCTGAAAATGCAAGTAGACCAATGATCATGATCCCCATAGTCTCTACGACAAGGAATTTGTCCGCTGCCAGTTTTGAACCAACACCCAATCCAAGGAATATCGTTACGATATTGATAAGTGAGTTTTGCATCGTATCACTTAGTCTATCTACAACACCTGATTCTTTTGCAAAGTTACCAAAAGTAAAGGCACCGATAAGTGGTGTTGACTCTGGTAGTATCAAGATAGAAAGCATTAAAACAACAATAGGGAACACAAGTTTTTCAAGTCTGTGTACTTTTCTACTTGTTCTCATCACGATCTGACGCTCTTCTTTATTTGTTAAAAGTCTCATTATAGGAGGCTGTATAACCGGTACAAGTGCCATATATGAATAGGCAGCAACTGCGATTGCTCCTAACATATCTGGTGCAAGTCTGTTGGCAATAAAAATAGACGTCGGACCATCTGCACCACCAATAATACTAATAGCAGATGCATCTTGCAGACTAAAGCCGATGGCAACGGCTCCAATAAGTGAACCAAAAATACCAAATTGTGCTGCTCCGCCAAGAATGGCAGTTTTTGGGTTTGCCAAGAGTGGACCAAAGTCAGTCATCGCACCAACACCCATAAAAATAAGCAGCGGGAAGAACTCATTAGCTATACCCATATTGTAGATGATTCCCAACATACCATGCTCTCCACCTATCCCTGCCAGTGGAATATTGGCCAGTAATCCACCAAATGCAATTGGGATCAACAGTAGTGGTTCAAAATTTTTCGCAATGGCTAAATAGAAGAGGATAAATACGATGATGATCATAATAATACGACCTAAAGAAGATTCAAACCAAGTCATCGTCCTCTCATATGCTGAACCTTTAGGTTCAGAGGTCATTTCACCATCATTTACATCGATGATGGCTTTAATACCGGTAGTTTCCCAGAAACTACCCATCAATTCACCAATTGTTTTTGGCTTATACTCTTTTTGTGTTACACTTTCCTCTGTTGTTGCTCCTGTATCATGAGAAGAAGCAGTTGCCATAGATGTTAATGCAACCATGGTAAACAGTAGAGAAAGAAGAATCTGTTTGAAATTCATTTTTACTCCATTGTAGCAAGAAGTTGCGCGTCAGCGACTGTGTCATTGACATTGACATTGATAGAAGCGATTTTTCCCGTCTTAGGTGCAGTAATATCGATCTCCATTTTCATTGCTTCAAGAATCATGATGACTTCACCTTCTTCTGCACTGTCTCCTGGGTTTTTAATGATTTTCCATACATTACCTGGTGTTTGAGAGTGTATTTCTACGCTTCCTTCTCCACTAGTTGGAGCTGCTGTCGCAGGAGCTGCTGCCGCTGGAGCTGCTGTTGTTGTAGCTGGTGCGATTTGGATATCACCTTCACCCTCTGCTACCTGTACACTATATTGTTTACCATCTACTACTACTGTATAATTTCCTGCCATTTCTGCTTCTCCACTGTTATTTTTACCTTTTCTTATCATGAGAGGGCCTTCACCCTTCAAGAACGCAATACCTTTTTGATCACATGCACCTGCAATGAAGATGTTTTCATCACTTGTTTCCAAGCCTTCATCTTCAAGTACTTTTGTCCAGTGTGCAATAGATTTTGTCTCATCACGATCTGCAATGTCTAAAGGATTTTCTGTTGTTGGTTCAAGATCCAGTTTTTCAGATGCAAGCTTGATGATCTCATCATCCGCTTTAACCGGTGTCTTACCAAAGTAACCAAGCACCATACGTCCATATCCTGGAGCGATCTGCTTCCATGGACCAAACATAACGTTTGCATACGCTTGTTGCCAGTAGAACTGACTTACCGGTGTCACAGATGTACCATATCCACCGCGTTCTACCACTTCTTTCATCGCAGCGATCACTTCATCAAACCTTCCTAGGTCACCAGAGTCTCTCATCATCTGAGTATTGGCAGTCAAAGCCCCACCAGGCATTGGAGAGAATGGGATGAGAGGTGAAACTTGTGTCGCTTCAGGTGGGATCATATACTCAGCAAGACACTCTTTGAGTCTCTCTTCATACTTGAGTATTTTATCTAGTTTCAAATCACCAAGGTTATAGTTTGTTCCTTTGGTTGCATGTAGCATCGTAAGGATATCTGGTTGAGATGTTCCACCACTTAC
>SOIK01000051.1 GCA_004377245.1 Sulfurovum sp.
AGAACTTGGTACAATGATCGATAAGATCAATGATAACTATGTGAGTAAGGCAGAGCTTCAAAAAGCGTTGAAGGCAAAAGGTAAATATACGCCTTCTAGAAAAGAAAAAACAAAATCTGAAGAGTCATTAGAAGGTAAGCCAACGTCAAAACTCTATAGCGAAGGGGTAAGACTCTTTGTAAAAAAGCGTTATAGTGAAGCAAAGAAAAGGTTTACTATCACTGATACAAAAGGGTATAAACCTGCTGCTTCAAATTATTATCTAGGTGAGATAGCATATTATACCAAGAGGTATGAAGATGCGATATTTTACTTTAAGAAGAGTGCTGGACTTTATGACCAAGCGAGTTACATCGATGTTTTACTGCTTCATACAGCAATCTCTTTAGAGAAGAGTGGAGATAAAGCACAAGCGAGAGCTTTTTATGAAAATATCGTAGAGAATTATCAAGGTAAAAAAAGTGCTAAGATTGCAAAAGAGAAGTTAAAGAAACTCTAAATGTTACATTTAAAAGCCTTTTTCTTAATACTATTTGGGCTTACCTCATTTCTATGCTCAGGGGAAGCTTCAAAGGTAAAAGGTTCAGAGACGATCCCTGTGTCAAAAACAGTGTTTCAGCTTATAAAAGGTGATCAAGTCAAAACAGTTGATTTGACAGGGCAAGATTTCATCTTGGTTTCAGTACGTGAAGAAGGAAGTGATGGCAGGTTTTATGCCGTCGATAGAGATGGTACCGTATGGTGGAGTGGACCTGTGACATCGGGTGCCCCTGAGTTTGTGAGTCCATCAGGTATTTTTCCTATTATCCAAAAAAAGCGTTATCATATGTCAACGGTCTACCCCGATGATTCTGGGGTGAACAATATGGACTACATGATGAAGTTTACTTCACGAGGGCATGCTTTGCATGAAGGAAGTGTAGACTGGATGTCTCATGGGTGTATCCACATAGACCCTAAAGATGTTCCTGTGATTTATAGATGGTCAACATTTAAAACAAAAGTGGTCATTACAAGGCATACATATATGCCTTTTGCAAAAGAGGATTTATGGAAGATCTATCTGAAAAGATAAAGGTTTTATAACTCCTTTGCTCTCTCATACGCTTGTTCTATGGCATCTATACATGCAGCTCTGACATTACCATCTTCCAGTGCTGCATAACCTGCTGCAGTGGTTCCCCCTGGACTCATCACACCATCTTTCAGTAAGGCAGGATGCACCTCTTGGATAAGTTTACCAAACCCAGCAAATAGACCTCTCATGGTAGCCATAGCATCTTCTCTTTTGAGCCCTTGTTTCACTGCACCATCAGCCAATGCTTCTGCTATGAGTGCCAAATAAGCAGGACCGGAGCCTGCTAAGGCAGTAGCAATGTCTATCTCTTTTTCGCTCTCTAACCATAATGTATCACCCACAGCACCTAAAAGGGCTTCAGCTTCTTTTTTAAATCTATGGTCTCCTGTAAGTGTAGTCATGGAGTGTCCTACGCTTGCTGCAAGGTTTGGCATAGCTCTTACCACAGCTTTACTCTTGAGATGCTTTTTGAGTTTATCTACTGTAGTTCCTGCCAAAACAGAAAAGAGGACTCTGGCTTTTCCTTTTAACTTTTTACCTACCTCTTCGACATTGGCAGGCTTGACACAAAAAAGTACTGTTTTGTCTGTCATGTCAAAATCATCCATGAGATATTTATCTACTTTTGTGCCAAGACTCTCTTCAAATGCATCGAGTTTGTCCATGTCTCTTCCAACAACTTCGATGTTGTATTTACCTTTGAGACCTTTAGCGATGCTAAGTCCCATGTTTCCGCTACCTATAAATGTGATTGTTTGCATAATATTGACTCACTTATATTAAATTGGATGAATTATAACATTATTAGGATTTATTTGTTAAAATAGGCTCAATTTACAATAGGCACTAAGTTAATCTCTAGGTAGCGTGGGCATTCCTGCCCACGCTACAGTATAAGTGTAGTTTCCTTGGTGCTTACCAATTATAAATGAGGAATAAAATAATGGAAGCATTTTTACAAGAAGCCAAAGCATCAAGTAGGGTCATATCTACTTTGAGTGGGGCTGAGAAAAATAGAATTTTAAAAGAGATGGCGGAGGCATTGAGAGCCAATACACAAGACATACTCAAAGCCAACGCACTTGATATGCAAGATGCGGAGATAAACAATCTCACTCCTGCACTTAAAGACAGACTCCTTTTAGATGAAGGTCGTGTGGACGGTATGGCGGTTGCTATAGAAGAGATAGCAGCACTTAAAGAGCCAGTAGGACGTATACTTGATGGTTGGGTCACTGAAGATGGACTCAAGATAGAAAAAGTCTCTGTGCCTATAGGTGTCATAGGCATCATCTATGAGTCACGTCCAAATGTCACTTCGGATACAGCAGCACTCTCTTTTAAATCTGCAAATGTCTGTGTACTCAAAGGTGGGAAAGAGGCACAAAACTCTAACGAAGCTATTGCTAAAGTGTTACAGGGAGTATTGAAGAGAAATGATTTACCTGAAGCACTTATCTCGCTTATCCCGGATGCTTCACGTGAAGGTGTGGCGAAGCTCATAAAGATGGACAAGTATGTTGACCTGATCGTACCGCGTGGCGGAGAAGGGCTTATCCGTTATGTGAGTGAAAATGCAACTGTACCAGTGGTGAAGCATGATAAAGGACAATGTCATACTTACATAGATGAAGATGCCAATGTAGAAAATGCCATAGCCATAGCAATCAACGCTAAAGTCCAAAGACCAGGGGTATGTAACGCTATGGAGACTTTACTTGTGGATGCTGCTATCGCAGAGGAAGTACTTCCTCAACTTAAAGCGGCTTTTGATGAAGCACATACAGAGCTTAAAGGGTGTGAACGGACACAAAAAAGCATAGAGGTGGCTCCCGCCACTGATGTGGATTATGATACAGAGTACTTAGCGAACATTTTAAACATTAGAGTAGTTGATGGTGTAGATGGTGCTATAGAACACATCGTAAGGTTTGGTTCTGGGCATTCTGAAGCGATCATCACCGAGAACATCACGACTGCTGAAATATTTTTAAATGCCATTGATGCTGCAGCAGTCTATGTGAATGCCTCTACCCGTTTTACAGATGGTGGAGCTTTTGGTTTTGGTGCAGAAGTGGGTATCAGTACAAACAAGCTTCATGCACGTGGACCGATGGGAATAGAAGGATTAACTACTTACAAATTTAAAATTTATGGATCTGGACAAACAAGAAAGTAGTATATAAATTTTGTAGGGTGGGCAGGAATACCCACCCTGCATAAAACATAATGCATTAGAAAATTTATCTATTGCCTAAGCCTCACTAAAGTTTGCTTAGCTAAAATACAAAAAATTGAAATATAGGAATCATAATGACAATTACAAATGAAAATTGCGTTGTAGCAATCGAATACGAAGTAAAAGAAGCGGGTACAACAGAAGTTGTAGATAGTAACAAAGGTGCAGAGCCACTAGAGTTCATCACAGGAAAAGGTCACATCATCCCAGGTCTTGAAAATGCACTTGCCGGTATGGCTAAAGGTGAAAGCGGAGACATCATGGTATCTGCTGCAGATGCGTATGGTGAAGTAAACGAAGAAGCAAAACAAGTACTTCCTGTAGATCAATTTGAAGGCGTTGACCTTAAAGAAGGTATGACACTTTATGGTCAAGGTGAAAATGGAGAAACTGTACAAGTAACGGTAACTTCTTTTGACGATAAAGAAGTAAACGTAGACTTTAACCACCCATTGGCTGGTAAAGACCTTATGTTCTCAGTAACAGTTCTTGATGCAAGAGAAGCAACAGAAGATGAAGTTGCTTCTGGTCAAGTTGGTGGAGCACAAGGCGAGAATTGTGGTTCTCATGGTGAAGGTGGAGGATGTGGCTGCAGTCATTAATTAGGACGCTCATAGGGCAAAGCCCTTTGATCTACGCTGTCCGCTGAGACCTGCTAAAGCTATACACTGCGATAACTTCAGTAGTGGGCTCAAGCAACTAGTTGCTTTTTATTGCTCTTTACCAATTTTTCTAAACTTTATACCTAATCTCTTTTTCACTTAAAAAAATAAAAATCCTGAAATATTTTATATTTTGTATTTATCATTATCTTTTTCTTTTATTTTTGCTATCATAAGTTATATTTTATATGGTAAATTGAGGGGCATTATGAAAGAAATAGATAAATTTTTTGATATAAATACGGTATTGATGAGTGTATTTTTATCATTGGGGACAATAAGGGATGAAAAGAAAATTGAACTTATTTATGAAATAGACGCAACAATACCAAAGGAACTAAGGGGGAATGCTGAAGTATTGTCGCACCTTCTTACGCAAATGCTCACTTTTGTTTTTCAAAATAGTGACAAGAGAGAGATTGTATTGTCTCTTTCAGCCCCTAAAGATTTTTTATATGAGGAATCAATATCTTTTGAGATCAGAGAAACCGATCTTAGTAAAGAAAAGGTAGTAAGTTTTCTCGAAACTGGATTAAGCAAAAATCTTGAACTGCTTGATGGAGAGATTATATATGAGGATGAGAATCCTTCAGATATACACATTAACATACCATTTAAACTAAATGAGTTGGGTAAAAGACGTTATTATAGATTACCGGATATGGTAATGCTGGGTAAAAAAGTTTTATTGATCTGTGGGAGTCAAAAGGTAGCACAGAGTATCGAAAAAATGTTTAAATATTTTCTTTATGATGTTGATGTAGGACTTGATGAATATAAGAAACGGGGAAGTGATCTGACTCAGTATGATATCTTGGTCATAGAGGATAAGCTTGCTACGGAAGGGCTTGAAAACTTGATCGCTAAAGTACAAAAATATAGACCTCTTAAATATGTGTTACTTCATGATTCGAACTATGTAGAGGATAAGAATGTACAAATAAAGTCTGCGCATTTAATAAAACCTGTCATGCAAGAGAGTATATTTGAGTTGATCGTATCACTTTTTGAGAATGAAATTAAAGATAGAAGTATAAAATCAAGAGAAAAAAAGACCATTGCCAATATGGGAAAATATATTGATGAGGCTTTTAAAAAAGGAGCTGAAAATTTTACAGAAAAGAGTAAAGAGAGTAAAATAAATCAACAGAATTTGAAAGAAAATAATCTTCATGGCATAAGGGAAGAAGAAAAAGAGATTAAAGCACTTGTCCTGGATACTGAAGTAGGAGAGCAAAATGCAAAGAGAGTTGGTATAGCGTATTCTAAGGAATTAAAGAAATTTTTAGATAGCTTTGATCGTTCAGATGTATATTTTAGACAAGTAGTGAACGAAAAATCAACATGGCAAATCAAAGAATTTTGCATAGAGTTGGAAAAACAAGCAAAGATCATAGGAGCTCAAAGCATGTTAAAGTTTGCTGATCATGTCAGCCTTCTTTTTATATACGATAAACTTGACACGTTACCCATCTATACTGGTAAATACCACATAGAGCTAACAAAACTCATTACAGAAATAAAGATTCATCTAAGCTCCTTGAAAAGATAGTTTAATGGGCTATGTCTCTTTAAACGCTTCAAAATCCTCTTTACCCACACCACAATCAGGACATTCCCAATCATCAGGAATATCTTCAAATGCAGTACCTGGAGTTATGCCAGAATCCGGGTCACCTAGAGCGGGGTCGTAGATGTATTCGCATACGGTACAAATATATTTTTGACTCATAATATTCTCCTGCTCTTTGTTATTACTATCATATCATAATTTAAAGATGGTAAAATACGTTAATTTCAATTAAGGATAACGTATGTCAATTAAATGTGCATTTTTATTTCCAGGACAAGGTTCGCAAGCTGTAGGGATGGGTCAAGACTTCTTTAACAACTCTGATGTTGCTAAACAGATGGTAGCGGATGCTACTGCAAGAACAGGTATCGACTTCGAAACCCTTCTTTTTACAGAAAATGATGATCTTGAAAAAACAGAGTTTACACAGCCTGCTATCTTGCTTGTATCTGCTATAGCACACAAGTTGTTTGAAAATGAAATGCCTATCAAGCCTGTGTATGCTTTGGGTCACTCTTTGGGTGAGTTTTCTGCACTTGTATCTGTAGGAGCCATAGATGCCATAGATGCAGTAGAGTTGGTAAACCTTCGTGGTAAACTTATGGCTGAAGCATGTGCAGGGCAAGATGTAGGTATGATGGTCTCTTTAGGACTTGAAGATGAGGTAGTAGAAGAGATCTGTGATGCACAAAGAGAAGCGGGTATGAAAGTATGGCCTGTAAACTATAATGCAGCAGGGCAGATAGTCATCGCGGGTATCAAACCAGACCTTGAAAAACTTGAGCCTATCCTCAAAGAGGCAAAAGCAAGAAGAGCAATGCTACTAAACATGTCAGTGGCTAGTCACTGTCCACTGCTTGAAAGTGCTACTGCACCGTTGGCAGAGAAACTCACTGAAGTGCTAAATGATGAGTTTAAAGCACCGGTTGTTTCAAATGTAACAGCTAAGATGTATAACACGAAAGCAGAAGCATTAGACCTGCTTCCTAAGCAACTGGTATCTCCTGTGCTATATAAACAATCTATTGCTGATTTTGATGATAGTGTTGACTGTTATGTTGAGTTTGGTCATGGTGGAGTACTTAAAGGGTTGAACCGTAGAGCAACTAAAAAACCTCACTTTGTAGTTTCAGATATGGAATCGTTGCAGATAGCTATCGATGAAATAGCTAAATTGGGTTAATTTATGAAAATAGCGATCATGGGAGCTATGCTTGAGGAGGTCGATCCTTTTCTGGCGTCTTATGAGCACGGGCCGCTGCTGAAGTATTTCAAAAAGCACAGCGATGTTGAATATGCGGATAATCTCTATCACGAGGCAAAGTACAAAGATCTCGACATCGTTTTGAGTTACTCCAAGATTGGCAAGGTCAACGCCGCATTGACTGCCTCGATGATGATAGAGCATTTTGGCTGTGAAATGCTGCTCTTTACCGGAGTAGCGGGAGCGGTCACTTCCGAGCTCAAGATCGGGGACCTGGTCGCCGCGACGCAGTTGTGTCAACACGATCTGGACATCACTGACTTCGGACATCCTTATGGTTATGTGCCCAAGGGTAAGATCTATGTAGAGTCTTCCAGAGAGCTGCTGCATATTGCCAAAGCGGTGGCGAACGATAAAGGTATCAATCTCAAGAAAGGTATTATCGCTACCGGTGATCAGTTCATCGCTGACTCCGAGCGCAAGGAATGGATCGCCCGCACTTTCGACGCTGACGCCATCGAGATGGAAGGGGCGGCAGTCGCCGTAGTCTGTGACGCGCTAGATATCCCCTTTTTTGTGCTGCGAGCCATCTGTGATGCGGCGGATATAGATGCGACCTTTGATTTTGACAAATTTGTCAAGCACTCATCACAGGTTAGTAGCAGCTTCATTATGGCGATGCTGGAGAAGATTATGGCGAAGCAGGCATAATGCACGTG
>SOIK01000137.1 GCA_004377245.1 Sulfurovum sp.
GTATTACACTTAATCTTTTTGAGGCGATTTAGTGTTTTATCGCTTTCAACACCCTCAGCTAGAATTTCTAAATCAAACTTCTGTCCTATAGCAACAACGGCTTCAATAATCATTGCATCATTTTCATTCATATTGCGTACAAAAGATTGGTCAATCTTAATGACGTCTACAGGAAGTTCTTTAAGATAAGACAAAGAGGAGTAGCCTGTTCCAAAATCATCAATAGAGAAAGTGAAACCAAAATTTTTCAATTCTTTGATCTTTTGTATAGCATCATTGATATTGCGCATGATACCACTCTCTGTTATCTCTAACTCAAACCACTCCGGTTTTACTTGGTGTTTGTTCATAAGAAGCATAAACTTCTCTACAAAATGAGGTTGTAAAAAGTGTATCGTACTGACATTAATAGCAATATGATGTAAATTAAAGCCACCCATACGCTCACTTAAGCCTTTGATATCACTTAGTATTCTATCAAAAATCCACTCTTCAAGCTTTATGATGATTCCACTCTCTTCAGCAATAGGTATAAACTTCTCCGGAGAAATAAAACCTTTTTGAGGATGTTTCCAGCGAATCAATGCCTCTGCACCTATAATTTTATTTGTTTCCACATTAAGTTGTGGCTGATAATACATAACAAACTCATCATTTTTAATTGCTTTATGAATATCATTTTCAATCATAAGCTGTTCTTGAGCATGCATACTCATGCTCTCTTGATAAAATTTTGTACTACCCCGTGTAGTTTTCTTTGCTTCATACATGGCAGTTTCTGCACGTTTCAGAAGATCAAATGCAGTGGCATCAGTATCACCAAAAAGAACAACACCTATGGAAAAACTCAAATGATAATCTTTACCTGCTGCTTTAAGAGGTTGAGCAAAATTTTGATCGATGGTTGAAATGTATGCCAGTACAGACTCTTGTGCTTCTAGTTTATTTGTATCAATAGTAGGGATCAAGATGACAAATTTATCACCACTGATACGTGCAAGAGTCTCATGCCTCCCTATAGATTCTTCTATTTTGTGGGCTGTTTGTTTGAGTACCCCATCACCTATATCCTGACCAAAGGTTTCGTTGATCTTTCTAAAGTTATCAATATCAAGAAAAAGTAAAGCAGCATACTCATCTGTTGATTTTTTGTTCTCAATCAAGTTTTTGAGTTTATCCATAAGAAGTGTACGGTTTGGAATGTTTGTAAGCATGTCATAATACGCATTTCGTATCATCTCTTCTTTTGCTGTTACTTCACTGGTGATATCGTTGACAATGGTTATTCCTCCATCTACTTCACCATCACTATTGAGCATAGGTACTGTTGAAAGATCAACATAAATGTCCTCTTCTTTACCACTAAGTATTTTAAATGGTCCACGATAATTTCCTGTCTTTCCGTTAAAAGCATTTTCATGTGCTTCAATGATTTGACTATTACTTAAGCCATGAAGAGTGATTCCTATTAAACTTTCTTTTTCATCTACTTTATTCATTTCCATAAATTCGGTATTGATATCTTGGAGCTCTAATGCTTCGTTATAATAGTAAATACCTACGGGTGCACGCTCAAATAAGGAGAAAAACCGTTCTTTGAGCTTATCGTGAGAGTGTTTAATCTTGACAAAGTGTTGGCGGTTATTAAGAGCATTATTTATTATTTTGCCATAATAGTTTGCCCCAATTATCATCATAAGCATAAGAGACATAGCAGCATATGCAAGATTGGTATAGAGTTCGCTTTCTATAAAAAAGAGACGCCATAAAAGTGGTCCGAACATTACTAGAACATAGGTCAACAGTAGATCACTTTTTGCTGCCAATACGCCTAAAGAAGAGGAACCAATGGCAAATAAAAAAAGTATTAGTATCATTTGGTTGAGAAAGTCTGTCTCTGGAAATATCAGAAAAGCACTACTTCCCCATACGATTCCGCTAATCAATACATTTGAATAGTAACGATCAAGCCAAATATCAGCATCTTTAAGTTTATTTTTTTCACTCTCTTTTCTAAACAAAGTATAGTGATAAAATCTATAAAGAAACATGATGAAGCCTAGAAGTAACCAAATCCCAATAGAGTAGAGGTCAACAACATTCAGTTGCATAGCACTCAAAAGAAGTATACCAAACATATGACCAATAAGCATGACAGGTAAAGAGATATAATAAAAACTTAATTTATCATAATTAAGACGTTCTTTAAATGCGATAGATGTATCATTTATTGCTTCACTCAAGTCGCTATCATTTATGTCTACATTGTCCATTGTATAGTTCCCCAATAATTGTATTTAGTTGAGTTATTATCTGCAT
>SOIK01000271.1 GCA_004377245.1 Sulfurovum sp.
AGTATCTTGTTAACACGCAACCCTGTTTTTGCAGAGATAGTAATGAGTGGTGCATAATGTAAGAACTTGAGTTCATCACGGATGTCATCTACCATCTTCTCATAAGTTTTGTCTTCTTTTATGTCCCATTTGTTGATAACAATAAGACAAGCAAGTCTATGTTTTTCTATGAGACCGGCAACGCGTTCATCAAGTTCTGTGACACCTACTGTGGCATCTATCATCAGGAGAACGAGGTTTGCTTTTTCTAGCATTTCTGTGGTACGCGCAAGTGCATATTTCTCGATGCCTACGATCTTACTTCTTCTTCTGATACCTGCTGTGTCGATGAAGGTGATCTCATGCCCATCATATTCTATCATCTCATCGATAGGATCTATGGTTGTACCTGCGACATCAGAGACTACAGAACGCTCTTCCCCTAAAAGTGAGTTAAGCAGTGAACTTTTGCCTGTGTTGACACGCCCGATGATAGCAACTCTGATTTTGTTGTCTACTTCTTCTTCTTTTTGCTCGTTAATGTCACGAACAATCTCATCAAAGGGGTCTATCTCTTTATCTTCAGCAAGTTCAAGCGTTTGCTCTTCTTGGGCAGCAGGAATGTGCTTTTCCAGCCATGCATAGAAGTCATTAAAGTATCTGTTGTGGCTCACTGACATGGGGAAAGTTGCATCTGCACCAAATTCCAAAAACTCCCAGTAACGCTCTTCTTCTTTGTCGTTGTCTATTTTGTTAACGATGAGAGCAAGAGGTTTGCCTTGTTCTTGAAGTTTGTAGAAAAGTTCTCTATCCTCTTCTTGGGGTAATGTTTTACCATCGACCATATATAAAATAATATCAGCTTCATCTGCTGCTCTAAGTGAGTGTTCTGCTACTATAGAGAAGAGTTCAGAACTATAGTCTATCCCCCCTGTATCGAGTACTTCAAAGTCACGGTTGCCTGAGATGGTTACGATACGTTTCTTCACATCTCTAGTGGTACCGGATACATCCGAAGTGATGGCATCTCTCTGTCTTGCCAAACGGTTAAAGAGTGAACTCTTCCCTACGTTTGGTCGTCCTAATATGGCTACTTTTTTTAATTCTGACATTTAATCTATTCTTTCGGTTCTCGTTCCATTCTTTTTAAAGTATTACTTTTTTGTAGGGTGGGCATTCCTGCCCCCCATAAGCTTGTCTTGAATCTCTGATGGGCAGGAGAATGCCCACCCTACAAGTTGAGATGGAACGAGGGTGTTTTATTGTTGGAATTATAGCATATTTTTACTAGGCATTTGCTCCACATAGATCGATTGAGAAGGAAAGGCGAATGCTGCATTGTTTTCTTCAACAATTTTCATGATTTTTAAATGGATATCTTCTCGTATATCCAGGTACTTTTCCCAGTTTGCTGTTTTTGTAAATGTATAGATGAAAATATTCAGTGCCGAATCACCAAAAGAGTCAAAGTTAACCAAAAGGGTGTCATCATGAGAGATGTTTTCATGATCATGTAACATGTATTTGATCTCTTGGACAATGGTATGCATTTGCTCCCCGGTTGTACTGTATGTTAGTCCTATACGCATCTTGATGCGTCTAATACCTCTACGTGAAAAGTTTTCTATAGGTGTATTGGCTACGATTTGATTGGGGACAGTAATGAGTGATTTTTGAAAAGAGCGGATTTTGGTTGTTCTCATGCCTATGTCTTCCACAACCCCTTCTACTCCACCAACTTTGATCCACTCTCCTATGCGTATGGATTTGTCTGCAAGTAGTGAAAAAGATCCAAAGAGATTTGCCGCTGTATCTTTGGCTGCAAGTGCAAATGCTAAACCACCCAGTCCTAAAGAGGCGATAAGTGCAGTGACATTGATCCCCCATACCTGAAGCATAGCACCCAGACCTATTCCTAATATGAGTATCTTCAAGATAGCAAGTATAAAGTTGCCTATCTCTTTAGAGAGGTCTGGATTAAATTTTCCTGTTGCAGTATAGATGAGTCCACGCAGTGCTTCAGCAATGGCAAGAATAGCCCAAAAGACAGTATAGATCACAAGTGTATTAAGGATGTTTTTAATGGTGTCTGTTTCTTTGAAAATGAGCAGAAAAAAGAGATGAAGCCCTACGATAATAAAACCAAATCGTATAGGTGATTTGAGTGCTGAGATGATCTTATCATCATAATAAGTTGTGGTACGTTTAGCCAGTTTTTGTAAAACTACAATGACAATATGAGTAAAAATCTTTCGTAAAAGCAAAATAAATAAAAAAACTAAAACAGCTAAAATAAAATTAGCAAGTGGAATATCAAATA
>SOIK01000063.1 GCA_004377245.1 Sulfurovum sp.
CGTTATGCAACACATTTTGTAGATACACATACAAAGCCAAATACAAAATACCTCTATACCTTTACAACATTTTCGTTTGGTAAAGAATCTAAACATGGTACCATCCTTCGTGTGAAAACACGTCCGCCTTTTGCCAGTGTCTCTTTTGTAAAAGCTTATAAAGTAGCACCTGGTGTGGTGAAACTTTTATGGAAACCGCATCCAAGTGAGAGGGTAAATGCTTATATCATCGAAAGATCTGTGAATGGTGGTAAGTGGAAATATGTGTCACAAGTAGAAGGACAATTGATGGCTGAGTATATTGATACCTTTGTTCGAAATGGTAATAGCTATGCGTATCGTATCATCGCTAAAAGTTATGATGATATTAGAGCAAAAGCAAGCCAAGCCACACAGATATCATTATAAACCCAAATAAGTAAAAAATAGAGTAAGAAGAAATTATGCCACATTTAAAAGTTACACCCTTTGATACCTCGTTATTGGAACAACAACTCTCTAAGAGTAAGATCATAACTTTTCGTGCAAAGGCACTTAAAGGTGATGATGAACTCTTGGGTGTTGAACATGGAGGTGAAGAGTTTTTACTTCAGATCAAACCAGATGCAAAAGCAACACTTCTCAAGTATGACAAAGTCACAAGACCTCTAAAAGTTAATCTCTTAAAAGAGGCACTAGATAAGGTTTCAAAAGAGTTGAACCTAGAGATACAAAGTTCAAATATCGCTATATCAAATACCAAACCGGCACTCTCCTCAGAATATTTTAAAAAGATAGAAGATTTTGAAAATATCACTTATCCTAAAGAGAAAATCTCTGTTGAGGTAGGATTTGGCAGTGGACGACATCTGCTTCATCAAGCAAAAAAGAATCCTGATACACTTTTTATAGGTATCGAGATCCATACACCTTCAGCACAACAGGTACTCAAGCAAATAGAACTGCAAGAACTTGATAATATATGGGTTGTCAACTACGATGCAAGGCTCTTTTTGGAGATGTTGCCTTCAAATGTATGTGAACAGATATTTGTACATTTTCCTGTACCATGGGATAAAAAACCACAAAGAAGAGTCATCAGTACAAGTTTTGTAGATGAGTCTATGAGGGTACTGAGAGTTGGTGGCCGCTTAGAGCTTCGTACAGACAGTGACAAATACTTTTGGTATGCTTTAGAGACTTTTTTCTCTGTACCAAAAGTGGAAGTTGAAGTACGAAAAAATGAAGCACTGGAAGTGACCAGTAAGTATGAAGCAAGATGGAAAAGACAAGAGAAAGATATTTATGATGTCTATGTAAAATGTACACAACATTCTGAACCTAAAGTTTTGAGTGTAGATTTTAATTTTAATATTGTAAAATATAGAGAAGGTTTGGAAGAGAAATTACCTAAAAAAGCTATGGTCTTTGACGGGTACTTTGTGCACTTTGAACGTTTGTATAAAACAGAAGATGGGAAGCTTCTTGTAAAGTGTGCTTTTGGGAGTTTTGACAGACCTGAGCATAAGTATATTCTTTTAGATAAAGAGAGTTGCAGGTACTTTGTCTCTTCACCAGTGAAGACAACAGTCAACTTTAAAGCACATCAAAAAATAATGGAGTATTTTAATGTCTAATGTAATTAATGCTTCACATCTCACACTTGCTTATGACAATGGAGCAAAAGAGATCATTAAAGATGCGAGTTTCAGCATCAAAAAAGGGGAGTTCGTTTTTATCACTGGACCTAGTGGTTCTGGTAAATCTACTCTTTTAAAAGCGCTCTATGGACAGATCAGACCAAGTGAAGGAAACCTTGTCGTAGGAGGACTTGATCTGGCAAGTGCACGACAAAGTAAGCTTCAAGAGTTAAGAACGCATATGGGTATCATTTTTCAAGATTATAAACTTGTCAATGAATGGACAGTAGCCAAAAATGTTGTTTTGCCTTTGATGATAGCAGGATACTCTGTAGATGTACAAAATACACAAGCACATAGACTTCTTAAACATGTAAAGCTTGCAGAACATGCTGATAAATTTCCACTCGAGTTAAGTGGTGGAGAACAACAGCGTGTAGGTGTTGCAAGAGCGTTAGCCAAAAATCCAGTAGTGATACTCGCAGATGAACCTACAGGTAACCTTGATGACTACTCTTCAAACGTGATCTGGGACCTGATGGAAAATGCATGTCAACAACTTGAGACAACGGTTCTGGTGGTGACGCACAAAATTCCAACGATCTTCTCTTTGCCGTATAGACATTTTATAATAGAGAGTAAGGGTGTGTATGAAGTTCATTAAAAATCATCTTATGTTCATCCTCCCGCTTATGGCGATACTTTTAGGTGTTGAGTCTTATCTTGTATTTGACAGAACTACAGACTCTTATGAAAAAGGTCTTAAAGAGGGATACTCCATGTTGGTTGTAACTAAAAAGCCTATGGAACTCTCAGCATTAAAAACACTCAATATGCATATCAGTACAAGTGAAAAGATAAAAAGAGAGAATATCGTCTCAGAGATAGCCAAAGGGGTGAGTCAAAGCAGTCGTAAGGAGATACTTGCTTCATTACCTTACTTTTATAACGTGGGGTTGGACTCCTATCTGCATACCTCTGGCTTAGAGGAGATCAAAACAGACCTTGAGGCGGATGCAAATATTAAAAAAGTAGAAACGTTTGGCAGTAGTTATAGTTCTAGTTATAGACTTTTCTCTTTTATCAAGTTTACGTTGAAGTTATTTATTATTTTTATGGCTGTGGTGAGTCTTTTTCTCATCATTAAACAGATGGAGATCTGGAAATATGCACATAAGCAGCGTATGCAGGTCATGGAGATATTTGGTGCTCCATTGATGTTAAGATCTGGTATACTTTTCAAAGTGGCTATAGCGGATGCCTTTATTGCAACTATTTTAACCAGTGCTATTTTTCTATATGTGAAATTTCAATGGGCAGCCAATAGTGGTATCGATATTATGATGCAAAATCAAGAAGAACTTTTTAGACTTACTGATATGGCTATTCTTTTAGGCTCTGCATTACTTATTGTGATCATTGCAGTATATTCTGTAGTGTTTTCGAGTAAGGGAGTTCAGGAGTGAAATCCTTCATCTTGTACTGTTTTGTAGTCATAGGTTTACTTCAGGGTGCCTCAACTACAACAAAGATAAAAAATTCCAAAAAAGATCTCTCTGTTACAACATCCGCAAAAAAACAGGCAAGCAGAAAACTGGGAAATATAGCAAACGATATTCAATCTGCAGAAAAAGATATAGTTTATCTTGAAAAAAAGATAGATGAACTGGGTAGGGATCAGGATAAAACAGAAAAAGAGTATGAAACACTTAAAGTAGAGTTGAGTAGATCAAAAAAAGATTTTACGAAGATAAGTCAAGAGTTAGAGCAAAAGCGTAAAGCTTTTATCACCTTGTTATCTGAACAATTTTCTGTTATTTTTGCGATGGAACAATCTCATGAACCTACACGAAAATCTATTATCTCACAAGAAGTATACAAAGCATATAAAAAGCATAATGCCAAGGTGTTAGCATCGTTAAGATTTGAAATAAGCATACTTAAAAAACGTAAAAAAGATAAACTCTATCTACGTGATAAAACGCAAAAAGAGATTAAAAGAATAGTCAAAAAAAGAGAAGCTTTTGCAGAAAAAAAGTTAGCTAAAAAGAAATTATTAAAAAAACTCTCTAGAGATGAAGAGAAGTACAATGCTAAGTTGGAAAAAATTGTAGATAAGCAAAACTCACTTCGTTCTACTTTGGCAAAACTAAACATTTTGCATACTAAAGAAGTGGAAGAGGCACGTAAACGCGCAGCTGCAAGAAAAGAGGCGATGCGTCTTGAAAAAGAACGAAAAAGACGTATTCGTAAAGAAAAAGCTTTAGCACGTGCAAAAGCAAAAAAAGCCAAAGAGGCTATTAAGTTAGCTAAAACCAAAGAAGCAAAAAAAGCGGCTAGACTGGCAGCAAAAGAAGCGGCAAAAGAAGTAGAACAAGTACAAAAGAAAGCGTATATACAGAGTGAAAAAGTAAGAAAAATAAACTCTTCGTACCAGAAATCCAAAGTCTATGCATACAAAGGCGGGAAAACGATGTCACCTATCCCCGGTGCACGGCTCATAAAGAAGTTTGGTACCTACATTGACCCTATCTATAAAATCAAAATATTTAATGAGTCCATCACACTCAAAGCACCTTCATCCAATGCAAAAGTACAAAATATTCTCAACGGAAAGGTGGTATTTGCAGGAAAAAGCAGTATGTTGGGTAAAGTTGTTGTAGTCGCACATAGCGGTAAGATACATACTGTGTATGCAGGTCTTTCGAAGATCGCGCCTAACATCAGAACAGGTCGTAAGATAAAAAAAGGGTATATTATTGGCAAAGTAACAAGTAAACTGATGTTCCAAGCTACAAAAAATTCTAAACATATCAATCCGTTGAAGTTGATACGGATATAGAATCCACTGAGTACCTAGGGTTATTCAGTGGATTCTTTAGTTTAAACCCCTCCTAAACCACTTTTAGATATAATCGCGAAAACATATAAAAGGCTTTTTGTGATAAAAAGAGTATTGGTAAAATTTTCTGGTGAAGCACTGGCTGGTGAAGAGGGGTATGGTATTGATACCCAGATTCTCAAATTTATTGCAAGCGAGATAAAAGAACTTGTTGACAATGGCGTTGAAGTTGCTATCGTTGTGGGTGGCGGTAACATTATTCGTGGTGTAAGTGCTGCAGCTGATGGGATCATCAAAAGAACATCGGGTGATTACATGGGTATGTTGGCAACAGTGATTAACGGTGTAGCTATCCAAGAAGCGTTGGAACACATAGGACTTGAAGCTAGACTTCAGTCTGCTATCAATATGCAAGAGATTGGTGAATCGTTTATCGTGCGTCGTGCAAGAAGACACTTAGAAAAAGGTCGTGTAGTGATATTTGCCGGGGGTACAGGTAACCCTTATTTTACTACCGATACAGCAGCAACACTAAGAGCTTCTGAGATAGAGTCTGAACTTTTGATCAAAGCAACGAAAGTAGATGGTGTATATGATAAAGATCCAAATAAGTTTGATGATGCAGTGAAGCTTGATACACTTACTTATGATCAGGCATTGAGTGACAATATTAAAGTAATGGATGATACATCTATCGCTTTGGCAAAAGAGAACGGATTACCGATTGTTGTATGTAATATGTTTGAAAAAGGTAATCTGCTTGCTATTATCAAAGGTGATATGAGCTTGTGCTCAATCGTTAAATAACGCCCAATGAGCAAAGCCCATAAGGCTACGCTAACGCTGAGTTGCTTCAGCAGTCGGCTCATACGACTAGTCGTATTTGAGAGTGAAATAATTTTATTAAGGATAAATATGAGAACAGAACAATTAACAGCAATCGCATTTGAAAAAGTAGATTTTGACAAATATCTTTTAGCAAATGCTGTAGGTAAAAGAGCTGAAGCAATAGCAAATGGTGCCCAATCACTATTGGATATAGATACAACAGCTATGAAATATGCCGACATTGCACTTCAAGAAATTGCTGAAGGTAAAATTACTGTAAGCCTAGAAGGCTAAACTATTTTGGATGCTTTTCTCAATAAAGCTAAAGAAATACAGACGATAGAAGAGGCAAAAGCCCTTCTATGGGAACAGATCCCATCCCCTTTACCCACTACAACTAAAGCACTTGAACTTGCACTGACCGCCCATGATGGGCAGAAACGTAAAAGTGGTGAACCTTACATTGTACATCCTATACTTGTAGCAGCTATTACTGCTGCTTTTTCCAATGATGAGACAATGGTACAAGCTGCCTTGCTTCATGATGTTGTAGAAGATACCAGTTATAGCATTGAAGACCTGGAACGCGAGTTTGGTGATGATGTTGCCCATATGGTTGAAGGTCTAACCAAAATTGTTGAGATAAGAGATGAAGAACTGGCTCCCTCAGGTTCAGATGAACGGCTTATTAACTCTGCGCTCAGTTTTCGTAAGATGCTTATAGCATCTATCAAAGATATTCGTGTATTGGTCATAAAACTTTGTGACAGACTGCACAATATGCTTACCCTGGATGCACTAACACCACAAAAACAAAGACGTATCGCAGAAGAAACTTTAGTGGTTTATGCACCTATCGCACATAGACTTGGTATTTCACGTTTGAAAAATCATTTAGAAGATTTGAGTTTTTATTATATCTATCCGGATGATTATAAAAAGATTGATGATTATATCAAGTCAAATGCACAAAATCTACAGTTTAAACTCAATGCCTTTATCCAAAAAGTGAGAGATACGATGGATAAAGATGGTTTTGACCAAGAGCAGTTTGAAATCATAGGAAGAGTGAAGCACTACTACTCCATTTACCTCAAGATGCATCGTAAGGGTGTGAGTATAGAAGAGGTGCTTGACCTGCTTGCTATTCGTATCATCGTGAAAGAACCTATAGAGTGTTATAGGGTTTTAGGTTTAATGCACTTAACATTTACACCACTTATCTCGCGTTTCAAGGACTATATAGCAGTACCTAAAGAGAATGGATATAAAACCATACATACTACACTGTTTAACGAAGAAGGCATTGTCGAAGCACAGATACGAACAGCTCAGATGCATAGACTTGCCGAGTATGGTGTTGCAGCACACTGGAAATATAAAGATGGTGGAGATAGTGTAAATTTAGGGTGGGTAGAGAGTTTACATTATCAAAGCGAATCTGTAGAAGAGTTTTATGAATTGGCTAAAAGTGATCTTTTTTCTGAAGATATCACGGTGTTTTCACCTAAAGGTGATTATTATACCCTGCCAAAAGGTTCAGTAGCACTTGATTTTGCGTATGCGATCCACTCTCAGGTTGGTGCTGCAGCAACAAGTGCACTGGTAAATAAACAGAAATCATCACTTTTGACCATATTGAAAAATGGTGATATCGTTAAAATCTTAAAAGATGAAGCACCACATCTTCACTGCTCATGGTTAGATGCAGTAAAAACTTCCAAAGCACAAGATGGCATAAGAAGCCGTTGTCGTGCAAGGATAAAAGAGTCAGATACGCATAGTGCATATAATATTTTAGCAACACTTTTTGTACAAAAAAGTTCTGCTATGAAAGAATTGATAGAGATGGTAGAGTTGAAAGACTCAATACATAAATTACCTATGCAGCGTGACTATTATAAAGAGACCATACATAAAGTCGCTGATTATATGGGGACCAAAGAGGTACGTTTTTGGGAACTTCTTAAAAAAGGGTATAAAAAGCCTCTGCTTAAAGAGATAGAACACTTTAAGTTCTTTACGAATAAGCCTTTAGATGGTGTAGAGTTTGATTACTGTTGTCATCCTAAAGTAGGTGATCAAATCGTTGCATT
>SOIK01000077.1 GCA_004377245.1 Sulfurovum sp.
GAGAGCCAGTCTCAAGAGAAAAAAGGATAGAGATACAAAATTTATACGATAAACTGCGTAGCGAAGAAGAAGGAACAACAAGAGTTGTGCTTTATGTGAAAAATGAGAAGATTGCAACAGCAGAGGCACTTGAAGACTAGAAGCAATTAACCTAGGAGTGTAGTATGATCATTTATATACACGGTTTTGGCAGCCATGGACTAGGAAGCAAAGCTAGTGCTTTTAGAGCCTACTTTAAAACTAAAGGAGAAGCTTTTATTGCTCCTTCTTTGTCTTATGTGCCAGACTTAGCCATACAAACACTCGAAGAGTTGATAGAGTCGTATGGTAGTGATGTTAAACTCATAGGTTCATCTTTGGGTGGTTTTTATACTCTATATCTAGCTCAAAAGTATGGACTAAAAGCTGTGCTTATCAACCCATCCATTTACCCTTATATCTCCCTCAAAAAAGTTTTAGGAGAAGCCCCCAGTTTTTATGATGAGAGTCATTTTGCGTGGATGGAGTCACATTTAGAGATGCTTAAAAAGTACAAAACTGATACAGTAGTTCAAGAGGATGTCATGCTCTTACTCCAAAAAGGAGATGAAACACTTGACTATAAAGAAGCATTGGCAAAACTCCCAAATGCCAAATACATAGTCGAAGAGGGAGGAAGTCATAGTTTTGATGGGATTGAGAGGTATTTTGTTGGGGTTGAAGAATTTTTGATGCATATTTAACTGGTTCCCAAACTGAGTTTGGGAATCCATACATCAACATAATAAACAAAAAAACATATACTCCATAACAAACTCTCATATGCATTCCCAAATGCAATTTGGGAACGAGGGTGAAACTATTCGTTTATCTTCTCTTTTATCTCTCTGGCAATAGCAGAAATCTTAGTGATCTTCTGTGAATCACTTAAACTTTCGTCAAGCAATACTTTCACAAAAGCAGAACCCACGATGACACCATCTACACCTTCGGCTTTCTCTTTGGCTGTATTTTCATCTACACCAAAACCTACATAAACAGGGGTTTTAGTGAATGATCTGATATCTGTGATGATGGGCTGTAGATCTTCACTTTTTCCTGCACCGGTGATACCTGCATAGGCTACAAGGTAGATGAACTTTTTCGCATCTGTGACTATCTGTTCTATACGTGCTTTCGAGTCTGTAGGTGCGATGAAGTCTATGAGGTTAAGCCCTGCTGCTTCTATCTGTGGTTTGTAAGGCGTTGCTTCTTCGAAAGGTAAGTCTGGGATGATGAAACCATTTACGCCTGCTTTCTTTGCTTCTGCTATAAATTTGTCTATACCTTTATGGTAAAAAGGATTAAAGTATCCCATCCATAAGGTATCGATGTGCGGAGCTATCTTACTTGAAACTTCAAAAAGGTGGTCGAGTTTAAAACCGTTCTGTAAAGCTTTGAGGTTTGCTTTTTCTATGACAGGACCATCTGCAACGGGGTCAGAGAAAGGCATACCAAGTTCTAGGGTGTCAACACCTGCCTCACCTAAAGCCAAAGCGGCATCTACTGTAAACTCTAACGAAGGGAAACCTGTGGTGATATATGCAACTAAATTTTTCAATATATACTCTTTTTAACTCGAATTATGCAATAGAAATCATAAAACTATCATTCATCATTGAGCTTATGACATTCACATAAAATCATCGCCTAACCTTTGGGTTAAGCTCAAATTTTCTGCAAACACCCTAAACTCAAGCATGAACGCTATTTTTATGCATCTATTACATAATTCGGGTTTATATAAATAATTTTCGATATTATATGATAAAATGAGTAAAAATATAGATTATATGAGAGATGTAGGAATAAGATGAGTATCCATACCCCTAAAATAGAGAAAAAAGTAACTTTAACAACTATTGCGAAGATGAAAGGTGTAGAGCCTATTACGATGGTGACAGCGTATGATGCTCTTTTCGCACAACTTTTTGATGGTGAAGTTGAGATGATCCTTGTAGGTGACAGTCTCAACATGAGTTTTCTTGGTAAAGAAGATACGCTTTCAGCAACGATGGATCAGATGATCTACCATACACAGGCTGTGTGTAATGGTGCGAAGTTACCACTCATCGTACTTGATATGCCTTTTGGTTCTTACACTACACCTGAACTTGCAGTGCAAAATGCAACAAGAGCTTATCAAGAAACCAATGCCCAAGCTATTAAAATAGAGGGTGGGAAAGAGAGAGCACACATCATTGAGGCACTTACACAAAATTCCATTGCCGTACTTGGACACATAGGTCTGATGCCACAGTTTTTACGAAGCGATGGTGGATACAAGATAAGAGGGAAAGACCAGGCAGATATAGATACTCTTGTGGAAGATGCTAAAGCACTTGAAGCTGCTGGTGTATTTGCCATTGTTGTAGAAGGTGTGAAAAGTGAAGCGGCAGAAGCTATCACCAGAGCTGTATCTGTACCTACCATAGGTATCGGCGCAGGTAATACAACAGATGGACAAGTATTGGTTTGGAGTGATATGTTTGGTTTCTTTGAAGCGTTTAAACCGAAGTTTGTAAAGCAATATTGTGACGGAGCAAAACATGTTCGTGATGGTTTAGAAGCATATAGAAATGAAGTCAAAGCTAAAGAATTTCCTAGCGAAGAATATACCTACTAAGGGGTTTTATGATGAAAATAATTTTAAGCATATTAAGTGTTGTAGCAGTAATGATGATGAGTGGATGTGCAGATAAAAGTGATGTTAAACTAAGTAAAATAGCTGGTTTTGGTGCTGTTTCTGATGTAAAAACAAAGCTCTCTAAGACACAAGGACTACAAAACACCAATATCATAGTTAGTGTAGAAAATGGTAAAACTGTATTAAGTGGTGTAGTGCATAGTAAAAAACAGAAATTTTTAGCAAGTACTGTAGCAAGATCAGTAAGAAGTTCTGGTACTGTGGTAAATCGTTTGGCGGTACAGTAAACGATGGAAAGAATGGTTGAGATAGAACGCTTTGATGAAGAAGTAAGTTATGAAATGACCCTCCGCCCCAGCTCTTGGGATGAGTATATAGGTCAAGAGAAGATGAAAAAGAATCTCAAAGTTTTTATAGAAGCGAGTAAAAAGAGAGAAGAAGCTTTAGACCACATCCTCTTTTTTGGTCCCCCAGGTTTAGGTAAAACGACCATAGCAAATATCATTGCAACAGAGATGAATGCAAATATCAAAACTACTGCTGCACCGATGATAGAAAAAGCAGGAGACTTAGCGGCACTTTTGACCAATATCGAAGAGGGAGACATCCTTTTCATAGACGAAATTCACCGTATGAGCCCAGCTATCGAAGAGATACTCTACCCTGCAATGGAGGACTTTCGTTTAGATATCATCATAGGGTCTGGACCTGCAGCACAAACAGTGAAGATAGATCTACCACGTTTCACACTTATAGGGGCAACAACGAGAGCAGGGATGTTGTCAAATCCTCTTAGAGAGCGTTTCGGTATGCACTTTAGAATGCAGTTTTATACCCCTGAAGAGCTCTCTAAGATAGTCGCCCAAGCAGCACATAAACTAGAAAAACCTTCACATCAAGAAGCTTCTGTGGAGATAGCCAGAAGAAGTAGGGGTACACCACGTATTGCTTTACGATTACTCAAACGTGTACGAGATTTTTCAGAAGTAGCCAATGAAAAAGAGGTCACATTAGAGCGTGCAAGGTATGCTTTGGATGAACTTGGGGTTAATCACCTTGGATTTGATGAACAAGATATACAGTTATTGGAGCTTCTGGTAAGCGCAAAAAGTAAACCAATGGGACTCAGTACCATAGGTGCAGCACTCAGTGAAGATGAGGGTACGATAGAAGATGTACTAGAGCCGTATCTCATTGCAAATGGATATATAGAGCGAACAGCTCGTGGCCGTATAGCCACACAAAAAAGTTACGAACACTTTAAACTGGGTGGATTAGCAGATGAGGGTCTTTTTGAATGATAAGTAGCATACCTGAACCAATAGGTGAAGCTTCAGCTTCAAGGAGAAATATATGATCAGTAATAAAAGTTTAATGATTACAGCACTCTTTATACTCTCGATCGTCGGTGCGTATAGCATCTATAAACCTTTTTTACTCTCTATAGTAGTTGCAATGTTGCTTACAATGGCAACCTATAACTTGACTAAAAAAATGATAAAATATTTTAAATCAAGAAAGATCAGTGCCGCTATTGTTACTGTTCTTTTAACCCTTATTATATTTGCACCTATAGTTTATATCGCAACGGTTGGGGTAACGAATGCTGCAAATTTGGATATAGCAACCATTCAAGAGGTTACTTCTGTAGTCAAAACATTTGCTGAAGAGATTCCTTATCTCAAAGAGTGGGTCGAAGCAGGCTTAAGTGATGAGAAGATCGCAGGGTATATACGAGAGTCCACTTCTTATATGACAACTGCAGGAAGTGTAGGACTGGGATTTGTAAAAAATATGGTACTTGTCCTTGTATTTTATTTTATCATTAACTATTATGGGGAAAGTTTTTTTGAGTTAGTACGTGCACTGATGCCTGTAAGTAAAATGAAAAGTGCAAAGATGATACATGAAGTTTCATCTACGATGGAAGTGGTTTTTTATTCTATCATAGTGACTGCGATTTTTGAAGGATTTCTTTTTGGGATCATGGCAAGCTACTTTGGATTTAACGGTTTGTTATTTGGTGTCATTTATGGCTTTGCTTCTCTTATCCCTCTTATTGGTGGTGCAGTGGTATGGATACCGGTTGCACTCTATAGTTGGACAAAAATAGATGCCAATACAGCGATTATTATCGCAAGTTATTCTGTGATTGTCATCTCTATTATCGCAGATACTTTTATCAAACCGGTTATTATAAAAGTGATCAAAGAAGATCTGCTTAAAAGTACTATCGAGATTAATGAGATAGTTATTTTCTTCTCTATTTTAGCAGGTATGAGTACCTATGGTTTTTGGGGTATGATCTTAGGACCAGCAATCACCTCATTTTTGATCGCCATTACAAAAATATATATTGACTATAATTATAAAGAACAAGCTACTATGCAAAATTAATATTTACCATCAATTAACCATTCTTCTTTACAATAGAACTATCTATATCAAAGGAGAATGATCATGAAAAAGATACTTTTTTTATCTACACTTACATTTTTTACACTTTATGCTGGAGAGATCAGTTTTAGTGAAGCAGCACCTAACCCTCTTCATAAAACACCTGTAAAGCAGAATGAGATATTCTCGTTCCATGATGCTATCAAAGATTCTATTCATGCAGTAGTCAATATCTCGATCAAAGTACATTCACAAATAGACCCTAGAGGCAGCAGACTGTTTCAAGACCCGTTTTTTGAGAGATTCTTTGGGGAACAGTTTCGCAGACAAGTCCCTAGAGAGAGGATACAAAGAGCATTAGGCTCCGGAGTGATCCTCTCTAAAGACGGATATATCGTTACGAACAACCATGTTGTATCAAATGCGGATGAAATAACAGTCACACTGCATGGAAGTGATAAAGAGTACAGTGCCAAGCTGATAGGTACAGACAAAGGGAGCGACCTTGCGGTCATTAAGATAGAGGCGAAAGATCTTAAGCCTATCAAGTTGGCACAGGCTAAAGATATTAGACTTGGTGATGTAGTCTTTGCCATCGGTAATCCTTTTGCTATAGGTGAAACAGTGACACAGGGCATCGTCTCTGCACTCAACAAACACTCAATGGGTATCAACCAGTATGAGAACTTTATCCAGACGGATGCTTCTATCAACCCCGGGAACTCCGGAGGTGCATTGGTAGACAGCAGAGGAGCACTGATAGGAATTAACTCAGCAATCATCTCCAGAAGTGGGGGCAATAACGGTATAGGGTTTGCCATTCCTGTGGATATGATGAGAAATGTCGTTACAAATCTTGTAGACAAAGGAAAGGTGGAGCGAGGATATATGGGGGTGCACATCTCCAAAGTAACCAAAAAGCTCAAACCGCTCTATCGTCATAAAAAAGGTGCGGTTATTACAGATGTGGAGAAAGGAAGTGCTGCAGATAAATCAGGTCTGCAAAGAGGAGATCTGATCATAAAAGTGGATGAGAGATCAGTTGAGTCTCCTGCCTCACTTCAAAACATCGTGGCTTCCCTCTCTCCTGGTAAAACAATCTCCATAGAGTTGGAAAGAAACCGTAAAATACTCACCGTTCCTTTGAAACTCGCATCCAGAGATTCAGTGCAGTCTGTGAGTAAGATACTCGAAGGTGCAACACTCTCCACACTTGATCATCAAAAAAGAAGAGATCTGAGACTCTCTGCAGAGAGTGAAGGGGTAGTTGTTGTTAATGTCGTTCCCTCAAGTAAAGCAGCAAAAGATGGTTTTCATGTAGGAGATGTTATTATTCAAGTTGAAGGTAGTGCAATTACCTCAATGAAAGATCTAAAAAGAGCGTTACAAGCCGATCCTCAAGATGCCAAGAGAGTCTATATCAATCGTCATGGGTTGATCTTGCTTTTGGTTATTAGTTAACAATGGTATAGATTTTAAAAGCGACTAGTCGCGTGAGCCTGCTGCTGACAAGCATTAAAATGCAGTGCAAGCGAGGCACTAAATGCCGAGTCGTAAGCAAACACAGCGTTAGCGTAGCTCATAGAGCTTTGCTCTATGAGCGTCCTATTAAATAAAAAAAAGAGAGCAGAATGATTAAGATATTGATTATAGAAGATGATCCCGAGTTAGCTCTCATCTTAACAAACTACCTTACTAAGTATGACATGGAGGTCATTGGTGCAGAGGATCCTTATATCGGACTCTCTTTATTGACTCAACATGAATTTGATTTGATTATTTTAGATCTGACCTTACCTGGGATGGATGGGTTAGAAGTTATTCCTAAGATCAGAGAGATAAGCAATATCCCTATCATCATCTCTTCTGCACGAGATGATATTACCGATAAAGTGATTGGTATGGAGCGTGGGGCAGATGACTATATGCCTAAACCTTATGATCCTAGAGAGCTTGTAACACGTATTAAAACGATTTTAAGACGTACACATAGAATAGAGGAGAAGGTAGAAAAAAAAGAAGAACTTTTTATAGCAGATAGTAAGGCACATTCGATTACCTTTAAAGGGATATTTTTAGAGTTGACGGCTGCTGAATATGATATTTTATCGATGTTGCTCCAACACAAAAATGGTTCAGTTTCCAGAGAACAACTTCTTTACGAGAGTGAACATATTGATGATGATAGTTCCATTAAAAATATTGATGTTATTATTTCTCGGATTAGACAAAAAATTGCCAAGATAGACTCTGAACATGTCTATATCAAGCCTATTCGTGG
>SOIK01000240.1 GCA_004377245.1 Sulfurovum sp.
ATGGGATGCGAAAAGTGATTAAGGAATCAAAGATATGTTAACAGTAGCACTTCCAAAAGGAAGAATTGCAGAGCAGACACTAGAGATATTTGCTGAGATCTTCGGTGGAGAATTTAAGTTTGAGGGTAGAGAACTTATCTTAGATATGGGTGAGTTTCGTTTTTTAAATGTTCGTAACCAAGATGTACCAACCTATGTTGAACATGGAGCAGCAGACATCGGTGTAGTAGGTTTAGATGTTATTACAGAAAAAGAGCTCGATATCATCCAGCTTCTTGATATGCAGTTGGGTAAATGTAAAGTATCCATAGGTATCAAGAATGAAGATGAACTAGACTGGACACGTCCTAACATAAAAGTGGCTACAAAGATGGTAAACATCACTAAAAACTACTTTGCTCAAAAAGCTGTAGGTGTTGAAGTAGTGAAGCTCTATGGCTCTATAGAATTAGCTCCTTTAGTTGGATTGGCTGATGCGATTGTAGATATAGTGGAGACAGGTTCAACGATGAGAGAAAATGGACTTAAAGTGGCTGAAGATATTATGGATTCTTCTGCACATCTCATCGCCAATAAAAATAGTTTTTATGCTAAAAAATCTGAAATACTCTCTTTGTATGAAAAGATTAAAACTGTTGTAGAACGTGGCTAATATAACTTCAGACTCACTTGACCTCTACGCAAAGGTAGAGGATCTTCTTGGTGTTAAAGAGGCTGCTCCAAGTCTCTATGCACACTATCTTCTTTTTTTAAATTCTATTGATTTTGATTCACTTTTAGATGTAGGATGCGGTAGCGGTGATTTTTTGCGTCAAATGCAAGGTGCATTAGGTATCGAAGAGATTATGGGTATTGATCTGAGCCCTGCAATGGTGTCTAAAACAACTGAACAAGGCATTCCCTCACAATGTACTGACCTATGTGATTTAAGTGGCAAATATGATGTCATCACAGCTGTCTTTGACATGCTCAATTATCTAGATAAAGAAGCACTGAAACGTTTTTTAATCTGTGTAAGTGAACATCTCAATGAGGCTGGGTACTTTTTATGTGACATCAACACTCTCTATGGCTTCGAAAATGTTGCTGTGGGCTCCTATATCGTCGATGATGAGGAACGGTTTTTAACAGTTGACAGTGACTTTGAAGCAGGAGAGTACAGCTCTGAGTTTACGCTTTTTGAAAAAGGAGGTGAATGTTTTAGAAAGTCTCAAGTGACTATTAAACAGTATTATCACGAGATAGATCAGATAATCACTTTGAGCGGATTAGAACTTGTAAGCAGTGATGATGTTAGCCTCTATGAGATGGAAGAGGCTGACAAGTTATTTGTGGTACTACAGAAGAGATAGAACGTTATTTTACTTCTAATACTTCTAATACTTCTACTACAGCAGGGAAGCCTGGTCCTATGGCTTCTTTGATAAGTCTCACTTTGACTTTAACAGTTTGATTTTGTTTCTGCATCAAGTCAAAACTCTCTTTATTTTGAATCTTGTAACTTTTGTTGCTCTTGATATCTTTAATGTTTAGATACGTATGAACAGAGGAGCCTTTCACTGCCAATCTCCCCTCGAGTTCCATCGTATTGTTTTGAGCACATCCTATGAATCCCATGATACTAAGACCTATGATTATTTTTTTTATCATTTTCTTCATTCTTTCGCGATCAATATTGCTTCTGTTTGACCATTGAGTTCCAAGTCAATAGTAATATCACCCGTTAGATCAGTACCTATTTTATAGTAATAATTTCCTTGAGCTTCAACTGTACCTGCTGTTGTATATATCGTTGGAAGTGAATTATAGTTAAAGAAGTTTATTGACCCCATTTCATACGTTGTACTGTTATATGTACTGTAGGTAAAGTCACCGGTATTGTAAAAAGGTACATCAACTAAGTTATCATGATCTGAAAGAAGGACTGCTGTGCCCCATTCACTGAGTAAGTTATCAAAAGTCTTTCCTGAGCCCTCTGCTGACTTATTTACAGCATCCACTACAGCCTGCTCATCTATATAAGTATTGTGCATGATATCATGAAGGAGTTTTGCTCCACCATAGTTTCGAATGAGGTATGCCCCAAATGCATTGACTTTAGAATAATCTGCCAATTGATTGTTCCATGTAGTGAGAGAAAGTGTATTATTCGCATTAAAAAGTGGAAATCTCCCATCAGTATTACCAGCTGCCCCAGCACTGCCATCAGTATAGACAACAGCTCTTGATCCAATGTGTTGGATTTTCGTAGCGATGAGATCTTCTGTACTCTC
>SOIK01000103.1 GCA_004377245.1 Sulfurovum sp.
TTTTGTGGACGGATTGTACCCACTTAACCTTAAAATTTATTTAAATTAAAGTTAATTTAAGGTTGAGAGATCAATTCCCTCTTTCAATAGATAAATAATCATCCCTTCTGTTCTTTTTCCCGTGATATTACATATCGCTTTTTTATAATATCCTACCTGTTTCTGATGTTTCAAAGCATATTTCTTAGAACTCTTATAATCTACAACTAAACAATGATCATCATACTCCAAGAGTAAGTCTATCTGCTTGAGTTCTCCCTCAAAACTAAGTGACTGCTCTTTCCTCACTTTTGCTCTATCAAGCATCTGTTGGAATACTTTATTTTCTATCAAGTTTTTTATGCGTTGTTCTATGTGTGATACTCTCTCAGAACTCAACAGTTGTCCATAACGATTTTGTAATGAGATCATCGCTGCATGTAAACTCACCTCATCAAAGCCACCTAACATCTCCAAAGCATAATGCAGAGCCGTACCGAACAAGATAGCCTCATAATCTTTCTCTTCTTCATCTTCATGAGAAACAACCTCTTGTGTACCATAGTTAGAAATGACTATATTCTCTCTCTTTATACTTTCACTGCTACCTACTACCTGCTCTCTGCACCTTTTGAGTTCTCCCAACTGGAGAGAACTCAACCCTATCTCATCAAACACAGAATCTTTAGGTTTTTTAATAACGATAAGCCCTTCTACTGCACGGGTCAAAGCTACATAAAGTACATTTTTTCTATCTTTAAGAGCAGAAGCTTTTCGCTCCTCCATGATAGATGCATACTCATCATCAAAATTTTCTCTACCTTTGGTACGATAAAGTATTTTATCAATGTAAAGATTATCATTATAGTGGTAAATAAGTGCTGCTTTATCGCTATTTGGTCGTGTGAGCTTGTCTAGCAAGATGACATACTCAAACTCCAATCCTTTAGAGCCATGGATCGTCATAATTTTTGCACCATGTACTGTGTTGGATGCGACAGATATACTTGAGCTTTCAAACTCTTCCAAAAATGTCGGAATATCAGAGAAACTAGATGCAAACTCCAACAGTTTCAAGATATTCAGATCATCATCAAAATACCCAAACTTACGTACAATACTATCGACAACTTGCAGGGGAGACATGAAAGCAGAAAACCAAGAGCTATCTACTTCATCTAAAGATCTACCCACTTTTAGGAGCAGAGCCTCTGCATCTATCTTTTCACCATAAAAAAGATACTCTACCATCGCTACAAGTGCTGCAATCTTTGGCATATTTTTCAAAGAGCTGGAGGTTTTTAAGAGTGTATCTATCCCTTCATGTTGACATGCTTCTTGCAAACTTTGACCATCTTTATTGGTACTGACCAGAAAAGCAATATCATTTACATTAACACCCAAGTCTAAAAGGCGTTTAGCCTGGTTTACAGCTTCATCTATAAGCTCTTCGGACTCTAAAACCTCTACATAGCCTTCCGATGCACCGTCCCTACTCTTTTGAGGAGCATAGCCTTCCATCACTGGTTCAAACCATCGGTTGACTTGCTCTACTACATTTTTAGAACTTCTGTAGTTGGTATCCATCTGTTCTATGTTCACACCATAGTTCTCAGCCACTTTATCGAACAACTCCTCTACCCCCCCACGGAAACGATAGAGTGACTGCTTGGTGTCACCTACATAAAAGAAAGACTTAAACTCACTTTGACCATGTCCTGCAAATATCTCATCTATGAGTGGCTTGAGAAGTAAAAACTGTAAAGTCGAAGTATCTTGAAACTCATCAAGTAGTATATGGTTGAACTTAGAGTCTATTTTAAAATACAAAAAATCTTTAGAGATACTCTCATGCAAAAGTCTATAGGTAAAATAGCTTAGATCATCAAAACTAAAAACACCTGAAGATTTTGCATTAGTGATAGTGGCATTTTTGTAGTAGTCATAGATTTTGAAGAGGTTATGTAAAACCATAGACTCTTTAACTTTTGCCCACAGTTGCAAAGCTACTTTGAGTTGCATATAAGCAGTCTCAATCTCATCATTGATACTCTTTTTAAACCAAGCATGCTCCCCTAAAATTTCTTTTTCAAATAAACCTTTACCAAACAACTCTTTCACACTTTTAGTTTCAAACTGCCCCATACACCGTTTTGCAGATCCAGCATCTTCAAGTGCTTTTATCATCTTTAGGCGTAATACTTCACAAGCTTCTTCTTGTTTTCCTAAAGAGAGTGACATCTCCTCTTGCTCTGGCAAAAGAGGATCCACCTTATAAAAGTTCTGCATCA
>SOIK01000114.1 GCA_004377245.1 Sulfurovum sp.
ATGTAGCCAATTACCATAATGAACTTCTACATGGTGTACGTTCTTTAATGGCTGTCATGGGTAAGGCAAATATAAGTGAACTTAACATAAATGACTTAACCCGTACGTTAAAAAACAGTTAAACTAATTTGGTTGGAAACCAATTATAAGGAGCGCAAAGGGTTACGAACAACAACTCCCACCACTACAGTCACTCTTCTTCGCAAAGTATGGCTTTATGATGAACCATAACATAAGTCCCCAAAGTATCACAGCACTAATTGTAGCAATGATGCCACCTTCTTCGTCCATGTGTATGAGTGAAGCAGGGTCTATAGATGAGATATCAAAAATATAGTCAAGCCCTAAACCAAAGAGTATACTTCCTAAAATAATACTTCCCAGATAGATAGCCAAAGAACGCGTACCAAGCATCTTTTTTACTACACCTATGGTCACCGTATTGGTAGCAGGACCTGCACTGAGAAAAACAAAGGCTGCTCCTGCACTAACACCTGAGAGCATAAGCCCTGCTGCGATGGGAAGGGAGGCTGTGGCACAGACATACATCGGTACAGCGATAACAATAACGATAAGGTACGAGAGCCAACTGTAGTCTTTAAGGACTTCGCTCAAGTCTTCAGGGATTGCTACAGCGATAAGTGCTCCAAGAAGTAGTCCCCAAAAGAGAGGTTTCGCGATATCCCCAAGTAGGGTGACAAAGGCATACTTTAATGCAGCAAGAAATGAAAACTTTTTCTTTGTATCATTGGTCTCACAACATGAACTATCGGTACAACAACTCTCTTCTTTGACAGGAGTATTAAGAGTGAAATTTTGCGTAGAAGTGGGAACTGTTGTAAAGCTTGTTTGAGGAGGACTATCCTCTTTATCCCACAGATTTGTTAGTATCCCCGCAACCATTGCCATGATCATCGAAGTGATCACACGATAAATGGTAAATATCCATCCAAATATTCCATAAGTAGCTAAGATGGAATCCACCCCAGTGATAGGAGTTGAGATAAGAAAAGAGAGGGTAGCACCTTTACTGGCACCAGATTTTTTAATGGAAGTAGCTAAAGGGATAACACCACAAGAGCAGACAGGAAGAGGGATGCCAAATACCGTAGATTTAACCACAGAAGAGATATTGTCGTCTCCTAGGTGTTTAGTAACGATGCTATCGGGTACCAATTCATGCAAAATACCTGCAAAAAGCAACCCAAAAAGGATGTAGGGAGCCATAGCAATACTTAGTTGCCATAACGCTTCAAAAAAGTGAGTAATTTCCATAATAAGACCTTTTTTATCTGATTATTTTAATTTAGCAAACTCTTTCTTAAGGGAACCTCTAAAAAAGAGGTGTTTTGTTTTCTTCATGCCATTGAATGATCTTTTTCCAAGCCTCATCAGCATTATTTACAGAGATCACCTTGGCAAGATCATTGGATGAAATGACATCTTCTTCTTTTAAAAATTCAAAGTCAATAACTCTTTGCCAATACTCTTTACCTACCAAAATAATAGGTAGAGAAGGGCTCTTCATAGTTTGTATCAGTGTCAACATCTCAAAGAGTTCATCGAGTGTACCAAAACCACCAGGAAAGATAACCAAGGCTTTGGCTCGTTGTATAAAGTGTAATTTACGTATACCAAAATAACGAAATTGAAAACAAAGCTCAGGGGTGACATAAGGGTTGGGGAACTGTTCATGCGACAGTTCAATGTTAAGTCCTATAGATTTAGCACCGACATCCAATGCACCACGATTGGCTGCCTCCATGATACCTGGACCACCTCCTGTCATCAGTGCTACATGACAATCTTCAGGGCTTTTACCACTCTTCCCGACCAGTTGTCCGAATTTACGTGCCTCATCATAATAGAGACTCTTTCTTACCATGCTTTCGGCTCTTTTTAGAGCACTTAAGAGTGCCTCTGAATGTGGAGACTTCTCCAATTCTTTCTCAATCTTTTTCAGTTCTTTCATGGCACTGTCAAATTCAACAATACGAGCACTTCCAAACACAACAATAGTATGATCAATACCTTGTTTTTGCATTTTGACTTCTGCTTTGAGATAATCAAGTTGAAGTCTAACACCTCTGGCTTCATCAGAATAGATAAAGTTCTTATCTTCCTCTGCAACCTTATAGCTTGGATCACTCATAATGGCTTTAATCTGCTTTAACGTTTCAGAATTCTCTTTTGACTCTTTTTTCATAGTAATATCCTCTGTAAATATTATACATATTTTTTTATCTTTT
>SOIK01000207.1 GCA_004377245.1 Sulfurovum sp.
AGTGGCTACGCACATGTGGCTCTTCTTACGCGTGCGATGAAGACTAAGTATTCCAAACCTCTACACGCTTCACTTATGGCAAGAAATAGGGTGAATTACTCTGGTAAGACTTTGCAGTATCGTCTGGAAAATCCTCGTGATTTTGTCTATAAAGGGGTGTCAGATATAGATGTGATACTCATCGATGACATCATTACCACAGGTATTACGCTTCAAGAGGCACAAAAGGTGTTGACGGAACATGGGGTAAATGTACTCTTTGCTTTGACTTTGGCGGATGTAGAGGAGTAGTGAAATGTTATATCTTTTGTTACTACGGTTTCTATACTAATATATAGCAGTATGATGGTATAAAATAAACCATAATTACACAAATAAAGTTAATTCTCATAAATGATTTACTACAATGTAGGTACTTTTAAAGCTGATGAAAGGGTGGTTTTTATGTGATGAAATCAATAATCCAAAATTTTCTACATAGTGGATATACCTTTACAGAGATGGAAAGAGCTAAAAAGTATAAGGTTATTTTTTTAAATAGTGTCATTGGATTTGCAACTTTTATTGCCTTTATTATGGGATTAATTCGATTACAGCAAAAGTACATTTTGATGGGTTCTATTGATCTGATATTTTCATTTATTTTTATATTTTTTCTATTTCGCCTGAGAGTATCCAAAGATAAAATTGAATCGATTGGAAATGCATTTATATTTGCAGCATATCTATTGTTTACAGCTACTTATATCCTTGCGACCAACCAATTAACCCGATTGGAGCTTTTTTTCTTACTGGTTGCATCAGCATTCTTTTTAAAAGGGAAACAAATAGGCTTTTATTGGCTGTTAGGTGTAATTTTTACAATCATCGCTGTCCATTTCACCAAGCCGACACACTACTCATATTTGGATATTTTTACCGTTTCGATCTATCTAGTCGCACTGTATCTTATATTGAATGTATATGAAGCTATTAAAGATGCTCAAACCTATGCGCTGCAGTATCTAAACGAACATTTGGAATCTTTGGTTAAGAAGCGAACTGAAGAACTGGAAATCGCAAATACAGAGCTCAAGAAAGAGAAAGAGTCACTCAAAAGGATCTCCTCAACAGACCAGCTTACCGGTTTGCATAATCGATATAAAATTCGAGAGATATTTGATTTTGAAAAGGCTCAGTCTAAACGTTACAAAACTGACTTATCCATTATAATGATGGATATAGATCACTTCAAAGATGTGAATGACACCTATGGACACTGTATCGGCGATCAGTTTTTAAAAGAAGTTGCAGATATATTGACAGGTACACTAAGAGAAACAGAGATGATTGTACGATGGGGAGGGGAAGAGTTTCTTATTATTGTACCTAAAGCCAATGCGGAAAAAATCAAAGAGATTGCTGAACGACTTCGAGAAACGATAGAACAAAAAGAGTTTAATGATGTCGGTCATCGAACAGCATCGTTTGGAATTACAACATTTATTGAAAATGATTCTTTGGATTCTATGGTTCATAGAGCTGATAATGCCCTATATGTTGCGAAAGAAGATGGTAGAAACAGAGTAGAGACAGGATAGACAAGAGAAGAGATACAGAGTCAATGTAGAACCTTAAGCATTTCCTAAACATAGGAGCAAAAATGAATACATCCATATACAATATCTCACTTTTAGACCTTCTATGGGTCATGATACCTGTGGCAATAGTGATAGTGATTTATATGAGATGGACGCAAGACAGAGCAACACTTTTTTATGCACTTTTTAGAATGCTCATACAGCTTATCCTCATAGGGTATGTGTTGACCTATATCTTTGCTTCTGAGTCTCCTTATCTTGTCATTTTGATACTCTCTGTGATGTTGATCGCTGCGAGTGTTATCTCTTTGCGTCCATTGCAGCAGAAACATAAGTCACTCTATTTTTATGTTTTTATCTCTATTCTTGTTGGAGGTGTATTTACGTTGATCATAGTGATCGTGGGTGTGTTAGACCTTAGCCCTTGGTATGACCCTAGATTTCTCATACCTTTGGCAGGGATGATATTTGCAAACTCGATGAATGCAGTGAGTCTTGCTGCTGAGCGGTTTGAGAGTGAGGTAAAGAGGGAGAGTAATTATATAGATGCGAGAGCTACTTCCTATAAAGCGGCACTCATCCCCATTGTCAATGCACTTTTTGCTGTAGGGTTGGTATCGCTTCCTGGGATGATGACAGGTCAGATACTTTCAGGGGTAGATCCA
>SOIK01000174.1 GCA_004377245.1 Sulfurovum sp.
TATCAAGCATGGCTTGATGTAGAAATTGCCGTTGTTAAAGCATGGAATAAACTAGGACTCATCCCAGATGATGATGCACAAAAGATTGTTGATAATGCAGGCTTCTCAGTAGAGCGTATAGATGAGATAGAAGCTGTAACAAGACATGACCTTATCGCGTTCACCACTTCAGTATCTGAAACATTAGGTGATGAGAGTCGCTGGTTCCATTACGGTATGACATCTTCAGATACAGTAGATACAGCAGTAGCACTGCAGATGACATCTTCGCTTGAGATCATCATCTCTGATGTGAAGATGATGATGGAGTCTATTAAAAAGAGAGCTGAAGAACATAAGATGACCTTGATGGTAGGTAGAAGTCATGGTATCCATGGTGAGCCTATTACTTTTGGTCTTGTGCTTGCAGTATGGTATGATGAGATGGCTAGACACTTAGAGAACTTAGAGCAGACAATGCAGGTCATCAACGTAGGTCAAATTTCAGGTGCTATGGGTAACTTTGCACATGCTCCACTAGAGCTTGAAGAGTACGCGATGGAAGAGCTGGGACTCAAACCAGCTCCAGCTTCAAATCAAGTCATCCAAAGAGACAGATATGCCAGGCTTGCTACGACATTGGCACTTCTTGCATCAAGCATCGAAAAGTTTGCAGTACAGGTAAGACATTGGCAACGTACAGAAGTGTATGAGTGTGAAGAGTTCTTTGCAAAAGGGCAAAAAGGCTCTTCTGCGATGCCACATAAAAGAAACCCTATTTTGACAGAGAACATTACAGGGCTTGCACGTATCATCCGTGCATATGCAACACCTGCTATGGAAAATGTAGCACTTTGGCATGAGAGAGATATCTCACATTCTTCAACAGAGCGTTTCTGGTTACCAGATTCTTTTATCACATCAGACTTTATGTTGCACCGTATGAATAACGTTATCGCAAACCTAACTGTAATGCCAAAGAACATGATGAAGAACTTGAACCTTACAGGTGGACTGATATTTTCTCAACGCGTACTTCTTGAACTTCCTAAAGCAGGAGTAAGCCGTGAGGATGCATACAGAATTGTGCAACGGAACGCGATGAAAGTATGGGAAGAGATCCAAGAAGGAAAACCGACAACCAACGAACAAGGTGAATCACTTTACCTTCAGTATCTGCTTGCAGATGAAGAGTTAAGAAATTCATTGAGTGAAGAGCAGATCAGAGAGTGTTTTAATTTTGATTATTATACTAAAAATGTAGATAAGATTTTTAATCGCGTTTTTAAATAAATTGCAGCGTGGGCATTTATCGAAGTGTATGCCTTGGCACTGCCCACGATGAATGTTATGGTTTTCTTGTGTTACTTTTTGTACTTTCTTTTTTTATTAAATTCACATATGTTTCTCACTACTCCCCACCCACACAGTCTTTCAAAAACTATCACAAAATCTTATAAAAAAAATGCCTAAAAATGATGCAGCTTTTCAAAAATACACAAGCAAAATTTGAGTAAAATCAATTAATTTTTATTACATAAATAAGCCAAACTTGTCGTGAGATAAGGACGGAAAGCTACGGATCTTTTAAGAGATAGCCGAGTTGTGAATATCAGGAGCAAATATGATCAGAGTTGTTAAACGAAATGGAAGAGTAGAGACCTTGGATGTATCTAAGATTCAAAAATATACAGCTGCAGCTGTAGAAGGCTTAGATAACGTAAGTCAGAGTGAATTAGAAGTCGATGCCAAGCTCCAGTTTCGTGACATGATCAGCTCCGAAGAGATACAAATAACACTCATTAAGACAGCAGTTGACAAGATCGATATCGACAGACCTAACTGGACCTTTGTAGCTTCTAGACTCTTCCTCTATGACATTTATCATAAAGTAACAGGCTTTACAGGATACAATCACCTTCGTGACCACTTTGAACGTGGAGAGAAAGAGGGGCGTATCGTACTTGGACTCAAAGATAAGTATGACCTTGACGAGTTAAATGACTACATCAAGCCAGAGAGAGATCTGCAGTTTACCTACCTTGGTATTAGAACACTCTATGACAGATACTTGCTTAAAGACCGTAACGGTGTACCTATAGAACTTCCACAACAACTCTTTATGGGCGTAGCGATGTTTTTAGCCCAAAATGAGTTTGATTGTCAAACGTGGGCAAAAAAGTTCTATGATATCTTGAGTAAATTTGAAGTGATGGCAGCCACGCCAACGCTCTCAAATGCAAGAACACCCAGACACCAACT
>SOIK01000147.1 GCA_004377245.1 Sulfurovum sp.
AGACTTTTACTCTCTTTTTCCAAAACTAAAAACATATCTATTTGATCTGGAGAATTTTTAGAGTTCTTATGTGCTATGACCATACCTTCAAATGCAAGATACAAGATGTTGTTGACCTGTTTTACACTTAACCCGCTTCTTGCGATCTTCTCTTTATCAGGAACCAGTTCATATTTGGAGAAAATTTCATCTGCCATAATATCTACATCTACCAAACCTTCTGTTTCACTCAAAATTCCTGCGACTTTTGTAGAGATAGTTCTTACTTTCTCCAGGTTTTCACCATGTACTTCAACTACTATAGAGGCAAGTGTTGGAGGACCGGAAGGTTGTTCTATAAATTTAATATTGGTTCCGGGAAGTAGTGGCAGACATGCATTCTTTATCTCTGGTCTAAGACGCTGAACCATTAAGAATGAAGGTTCAGCTCTATGATGTTTATCTGTTAAGTTGACTGATATCTCTGAAACATTTTCCGTCCGCTTCATGCTGGCACCTTTTACAAGTCCGGCATAATCCAAAGGAATACCCTGACCCAAAAAGAGCTCAATATTCATCACCTCTTTCTCTTTTTTAAGAAAGTCGATGACACAGGCACTCATACGTTTTGTCTGCTCTATAGAACTACCTGAAGGGGTATCAACATAAACAGAAAAAGTATTATCACTTTTACCAGGAAGCATCTTTGCCAATACCATCTGAGTAGGAAACATCAACAATGAACCAAAAAAAGCCAAGATGGTAAGTGCAACAACAAGCGTTTTTTTAGATTTTTTATTTAAAATACCGTAAATAAAACCTTCAAGTTTACTCATGACTTACTCCCTTGATCATCGTGATGATGCTTATGCTCTGGCTTCTTCAATAGTTTTAAACTCAAATAAGGCGTAAAAATATAGGCTACAAATAGTGAGGCAATCAATGCCACAGGTACATTATAAGGGATAGGCTTCATAAATGACCCCATCATCCCTCCTACAAATGCCATCGGTACCATCGTAAGGATGATCGCCAAAGTCGCAATATTGGTTGGTGCACCAATCTCATCTGTCGCTTCAACAAGAAGTTCCCCCATCTCTTTATCTTCAACACCATGACTATGCAGATGTCTATGAATATTTTCGATAACAATAATTGCAGCATCCACAAGAAGTCCCAACGAGAGCAACAATGCAAAAAGCGTGATCCTGTTCATTGTTTGCCCTGTCATCCACGCAGTAAAAAGCGTCACTGCCAAAATAGCAGGAACAGAGAAAGTAACAATAAGTGACTCTCTCCAACCTAAAGCAAATACGAGCATGAGTGCAATAATCACAATGGTGATCATAAGGTGATGCATCAACTCATTTACTGCTTCATTTGCTCTTTCACCATAGTTTCTGGTAACTAAATATCCAGCACCTGCTTTTTCAAACTCTTTCTCGTACCCTTTAAGTACTTCCAGTACGTCTTCTGCAACGAATACTGCATTGGTGCCTGCTAATTTTGCAACTGTCATGGTAATCTGATTTCGCTCTTCACTTAGGGCTGAACTATTTGCATCTTCTTTAAGCAGTATTTTAGCCGTTTGAAAATTTTGAATATCCAAACCATTTCTCACTTGGGCTACATCTCTCAAATAAATTGGTGAACCCATATATTGTGCTACGATCACAGAGCCTACATCATCCACGCTCTCTATGGCATTCTTTACACCAAAAATCACAAGCTTGTTATCTAGTGTTCTTCCTTTTACATCAGGTACATCTACTGCAACAGACTGAACTGCTTGCATGATCTGTCCCAATGAAAGGTGATAGGCTGAGAGTTTTCCCATATCTACTTCGATGTTATACTGAGCTTTACGAGCACCTTTAAGTGTTGTTTTTGCCACAAAGTCAACACCATTGATCTTCTGCTGTACTTTTCTCACCATTTCAAAAAGTTTAACTTCATCCAAATTACTACCTGATTTAGGATAAAATGCTACTGTAATAATAGGGATATCAATATCTATATCAAAAGGTTTGATCAGTGGTTGCATCACACCTTTTGGCATCATATCCATGTTTTGCATCACTTTATCATAGAGTTTGAGGTTAGATTCTTCTCTATCTTCTCCAATGTAATACATCACATTTACAACACCCACATTATCCATAGCCATACCATAGATATGTTCTATCCCTCTTATTTCACGAAGCTTTCTCTCAAGAGGTTTTACGATGATATTTTCTATCTCTTCAGGAGAAGCACC
>SOIK01000013.1 GCA_004377245.1 Sulfurovum sp.
TTGTAGCATCGAGTGTATTAGGATGGTAAATAGGGTCATAGTAGTCACAATTCACTCCCTCTTTTTCAAGTAGTGAAGCAAGTAAAGAGCTTCTGCCACAGCCAAAATCCAAAGCTCTTTTAGGCTGACCTACCAAAGGTAGCGTAAAATCTAAAAAACGTTTAAAATAAGCTTGATAGCCCTCATCATTTTCATCATTCTCATGAAGATTGTAACGCTCTTTTTGTGTAGAAAAGTCCTGATGGTGTTCTGATGACTTAAAAATATACTGACATGTTTTACAATAACCATACACAATGGTAGTTTTTTCATCCACGAAGCCAGAACACTCTTTGCTACAAATATGACAGGTCAATTTTCATCCTTTTAAAACGATTGTTATGTTACTATTTAATCTATTAATTAAGGATTTATTTTGCAAAGACGAGACTTTATTACCACGACAGCATTAGGCGCTACAGCTTTAGCATTGTCAGGTTGCCATAGGGCTGAAGAAAAAACAGCTGAAGGAACATCTACCAACATTAACAGAGGTAAAAAAGTGACACTTAAACTTGCTACCTCTTGGCCCGCACACTTCCCTATCATGGGTACAGGGGTCGATTCTTTTGCCAAACGTTGTTATGAGCTTAGTGGTGGTTCATTGGAGATAAAAGTCTACGCAAAAAACATTCTAGTCCCTGCTCTACAAGTCTTTGATTCTACCTCCGCAGCACAGATAGATGCTTTCCACTCAGGTGTCTACTATTGGAAAGGGAAAAATCCTGCATTTTCCATCTTTGGTGGAATGCCGCTTGGGCTTACCAGTGAAGAGATGATCACATGGATGAAGTTTGGTGGGGGGTATGAGCTTTGGCGTGAACTCTACGGTAAGTTTAACCTCTACCCTCTCATAGGAGGCACCACAGGTCCTCAGATGGGTGGTTGGTTCAAAAAAGAGATCAACTCTCTAGCTGACCTTAAAGGTTTAAAAATGCGTATCCCCGGTCTTGGTGGAGAGGTGATGAAGAAACTCGGTGTAAACCCTGTACTCCTGCCTGCCGGAGAGATATACACTTCATTGGAACGCGGTACCATAGATGCTACCGAATGGGTAGGACCAGCACTTGACAGCATGATGGGCTTTGCCAAAGCAGCACCATACTACTACACAGGCTGGCATGAGCCAGGCTCTATACTAGAACTTACATTTAACAAAGCCAGATGGGAGAAACTAAGCAGTGAACATCAAGCCATCATTACAGCAGCAAGTGAAGAGATGACAGCCAATATGCTTCAAGAGTTCAGGTACAAAAATGCAAAAGCTTTGCAAGAGCTACCTAAGCATGTGCAAGTTAAAACATTCCCTAAAGATATGATGGTTGCGGCCAAAAAGGCTTTAGGCGAAGTGCTAGAGAGTGAGAGTGCAAAGAGTCCAGACTTTAAACGTGTACTAGAGAGCTACCAAACCTTTAGCAGACTCAATAAATCTTGGGATGATATCTCCACAAAAAACTTTTTAGCAATTCGTGGATAGGGTTTAATACATATCAGGGAATGTAACAATGCTATTTGTTACTTTTTCTTGAATAGCAAAGTGTAGAAGCTGGACAAGACGGCCTTCCAGCTCTGCAGCTGAGATTTTCTGATCTTGAGACGAGAGCACTACATAAAAATCTTGTTGAGCATACTTTTTCTGATAATTATATAAAATATGTTGTGCAGCCTTCACGGCATCTTGACCATCAACTACACTATAGATTATAAATACTAAGTTAAGTTCTAAAGCTACTACAACATCACTCTCTCGTATATTTACTTTACAAAACTCAGCATCAATCTCGTCTTCTGAATAGATCAACATTCCTGTATAATTGATGTCATAACGCTCTAGCAGCGACTTCTCTGTTTGAGTAAACTTTTGTATCTTCTCTTTTAATTCTTTAAAGTTTTTTAATCTAGCATCATCAAGCATTTAAATCCTTTTGAATATTATAGCACATATAGAGCACAACCCAAAAAGTCTATACTATTTCTTCCCTATATCATCTACAGCCTTATCTATCTCACCAATAAAGTTCTCTATCTTTTTACCAAATTCCTCAATGAAACTTTTGGTTTTTTCTAAATCGATGTTGATGTTTTCTTTGTCTATCTTAATACCGATATTTTCAGCCATATCAACTTTACCTTCACTAATATCTTTTTGGATATTTTGGGCTATACCTTCAAGTTTTTGTTGAAGTGAGTTGAAGAACGCTTTGGTTTGATTGATGTCTATGTTGATTTTATTATTGTCAATATCTATACCTAGTTTTGAAAAAAGGTCTTTATCTTGTTTTGCCATAATTACTCCTTTATATATGCATTAGAAAAGTATAGGGCACCTATATTATAAAAATGCCAATAAAGAAGCTGTCACGGCCACATTAAGTGATTCAACCCCTCTTTGCATAGGTATAGCTATACTTTCAGTACATAGTACTTCTACCTCTTTGCTCACACCTTCACTCTCATTACCCAAAACAAAGATAGTTTTATCACCATAGTTTTGCTCTTTGTAACTCTTTTTAGCATGAGAAGAGAGTGTATAAAGGTTTGCTCCCTCTTTTTTGAATAATTCAAGTGTTTTTTTGAGATTAGATGTTTTGATGATAGGCATTTTGAAGAGTGTGCCTACACTGGCTTTGATCACCAGTGGTGATATCTGTGCAACTCCCTTTGTGGGAAGCAAGATAGCATCTACATTCCCAGCAGCACAAGAACGGATGATCATCCCTAAGTTCTGAGGATTGGTTACCCCATCAAGTGCGATGATACGATAACTTTTATGAGAGGAAATAAAATGCTCTTCATCACCAAAATGCTCTAAAACAATATCAAGCGCTACTCCCTGGTCTTGTTTAGCATTTTTTGAGATACGAGAAAGCGTATTTTTATCGTGGTAAGCAACTTCTATCTCTCTTTTTTTAGCGATGCCTTTCATCTGTTCAAGTACAGAAGCATCTTTATTTGACTTAGAGAGATGAAGTTTATGGATGGTGATAGCCTCATCTTTAAGTGCTTCCATTACGGCATTACGACCGTAGATGGTCAACACTTTATCGAAAAAAGCTTTTTTTTCTAGGTACTCTGGAGAATCTTGCATCAACTATTTAGATTCTCCGTTCCAAGCAATATGTGGTTTACCATTGTCATCAAACTCAACAGCTGGCATACCCATGATATTATACCCTGCATCTACATAATGCACTTCACCTGTTACCCCGGAACTTAAGTCTGAAAGGAGGTACATGCCGGAGTTTCCTACCTGATTAATAGTGACATTCTCTTTAAGTGGTGCATGAGCTTTGTTCCATTTGAGCATAAAGGCAAAGTCACCTATACCAGCAGCTGCAAGTGTTTTGATAGGTCCAGCTGAAATAGCATTGACTCTAATGCCATCTTTACCAAGGTCTTCAGCCAAGTATTTAGTTGTCATCTCCAATGCCGCTTTAGCCACACCCATAAGGTTATAGTTAGGGATATATTTTACACCACCGTAGTAACTAAGTGTCAATACAGATGAACTTGTTGAAAGAACAGGTTTCAACTCTCTTACGATCTCGATGAGTGAATAGACAGAGATGTCCATAGCCACATCAAATGCTTCTTTAGGGATGTCAACAAAACGACCACTTAACCCCTCTTTAGGAGCGAATGCGATAGAGTGCACGATAAAGTCTATCTGACCCATATCTTTTTCAAGAGATTCCTTAAGTGCTTTGATCTCTTCTGGTTTACTTACATCACAAGGATAAAGTCTTGCTCCACACTCTAAATCTTCTGCGATAGGAGCTAATTTTTGCTCAAATCTTTCATTTAGAAATGTAATAGCCATCTCAGCACCCTGCTCTTGACAAGCTTTTGCTATACCATACGCGATAGACTTTTTATTGGCGATGCCTAAAATGACACCTTTTTTGCCTTTCATTATCATACTTTTACTCTCCAAGAATTAATTTCATTATTTTATCATGATTGAGATAGAATTCAGAATAATTATCTCAAAAAGAGAGGCATAAATGCGAAAAATACTCATAATTAGCACAGGTGGTACATTTAATAAGATCTATAATCCGCTAAATGGTGAACTTTTCATTGACGAAGAGTCTAAAGCAGTTGAAGAGATAGCATCCAAGTGGCTCTGCAAATTTGAGATCATCAACATTATAGGAAAAGACAGCCTCCACATAACCAATCAAGACAGGTTACTACTCTTAGCTACGATCAATCTCTCAAAACATGATGATATTATTGTGATACACGGTACAGATACTATGGATATAACAGCTGAATATTTAGCAGATGGGGATTTGGATAAACGTATCGTCCTCACAGGAGCTATGGTCCCCTATTCCATAGACCCCGTAGAAGCCACAGCAAATTTTGCTTCTGCTTTTGGATATTTACAGACATTAACTGATGATGGTGTCTATATAGCTATGAGTGGGTTATTTGGCTCTTATTATCAAATAATTAAAGATAAAAAGAATGGTAAATTTACCCTTTTATAATAATATTTTTAATTCATGTTTGATATAATCTAATTACATTATCTGCTACATGTTAAAGCCAAACTATTTTGCAAAAATAGGACGGAAAACCAAGGATCTCTCTGAGATAGCCTAGTTGCCAATAGAGAAAGATATTAATAAGGTAACAAAATGAAATTAAAGTTATTTATACTAACCGTTATTGGATTAAGTTTTACAGCTTGTACCAGTACTAATAACGTACCCGCACCATCCACTTCTAAAATCACCTATCAAAAACCTACAGCAGCAAAATTGGAAGTCTATCAAAAGACTATGATGAGAGTAGCATCTGGTATTAAAGATGATCCTAACTACAATAGAATTGCACTTGATACCCCTGAAAAAAAGGCATGGTTTAAAGACTTAACTTATAGACTTTGGGATAGACAGATCACAAGACATCAATTTATCTCTGAAGGACTTCAGAAGTATCCAACGCACAAGTATGAATTTGAATTTATCGCAAGAGGTTTTTCTTCATAAATATTTATCATTAGATTTAGTAGCAAATGCTGTTACCGGTTCATCATATGGTAGCCCCTATTACTATAATGGCTATAATTATGGTCCCAATAGAAATAGTTATTACCGAAGTGGTATACGAGACGGTTGTCGTTCCAAACAAGGTACATGGAGAAAAAACAGCTACCAATACCGCAATAACTACAACTATAGAAGTGGATGGAATGCGGGATATAACCGTTGTAGAGGAGATCGCTATAGTAACACTAACTACTATAGTAGACAAGGTGATAGGCATGGTTGCCAATCTGCATACAGAAAATGGAAAAAAGACAGTAGAAAATACCGTAACAGCTCTAGCTACAGAAGAGGATGGAATGCGGGATATAACCGTTGTCGAAGATATAGATAAGAGCCCTGCATATATCGGAGTTACTCCGATATATGCACTAATCTATGCATAATCAATAGGGTCAACTTCACCTGCATTTTTAAAACCACGTAATCTTAATCTACAACTATCACATACACCACACGCTTTCCCCTCAGACTGATAACAACTCCAAGTGTCTTGCAATGGTACAGATAATTCAAGAGACTTCTGAACGATATCACTCTTCTTTAATGAGACCAGAGGCATTTTTATCTCTAAATTTGTCTCCTCTTTTGTCCCCATATTAATCGCTTTTTGCATCTGTTCAATGTAACTTTCTCTACAGTCAGGGTATCCACTGCTGTCTTCTTCAACTACACCTATGTAGAGAGCCCGTGCACTATGTTTTTCTGCAATAGCAGCTGCAATAGAGAGAAAAATACCATTTCTAAATGGAACATAGGTGACAGGTACACCCTCTTCCACTCCTCCTGTAGGTACATCTATACTTTTATCTGTTAAAGCAGATGCACCGATTTGCTCAAAGAAACCTAAGTCGATTTCATAAGATTTTTTTGCATCAACATCTTTAGCGATCTTTCGAAAGCACTCTAACTCTTTGGCTTGGGTACGCTGTCCATAATTAAAATGTAAAGCAATAATCTCATAACCTTCATTTTGTGCCATCTTTGCACTCAAGGCACTATCCATACCTCCAGAGATGATACAGACTGCTTTTTTATTCATTATAGAGTCTCCTGCAAATAAATTCTTGTCACTTCTCGCCCAACAGGCTGATGCAGGAAATCACTAAATGATTTCTCGTAAAAGCTTCGCCCTTGGCGAGAAGGAGTCATTTTGACTCTTTAGCTAATATTTTACTGCCATTTTACCAAGATTTGGGTAAACTTCGAGCATGAATATTATAGACTTAGAGAATCAAACTAGCCTACCAGTAGATATTGATGGACTTGAAAAAATAGCCCAAAGTCTTACAATCAAAGAGATAGAGCTTATTATCACAGATAATAAAACGATCCAAGAGCTTAACCAAGAATATAGAGAAAAAGATAAACCAACAGATGTACTTAGTTTTCCTATGGATGCTCCTTTTACTGAACAATCTATCTTTGGTATGCCTTTAGGATCGATCGTTATCTCTGCAGATTTTGTGAGACAAAAAGCGGATGAGTTTGGGCATAATATACAAGATGAGCTCTCATTACTTTTCATTCATGGTCTACTTCATCTTCTCGGCTTTGATCATGAAACGGATGATGGTGAGATGAGAGCCAGAGAAAAAGAGATCATAGAGGCATTTAATCTACCTTCGAGTCTTATAGTAAGAACAAATGAACCCTCTGCATAACCCTAGGCACTCATAATGGGTTTTGCAAATGTAAGATTTTGCAAGAGATTTTTAAAACCTAGCCATAGCTAAGTTGAAGGAAATATCTTGTGAAAGGTTGCATTTGCAAAGCCCACCCTTCGGGCATCACTAGCTTTCACCTATGCGTTGTTACGCTTTCTCACCTTAGCTATGGCTAGGGTTTGCCCTGACCGTAGGGAGGAAATGCCCTTGGGGTACAAAAGAGTGCCTAGCCTAGACAAAAGCTAGAGATGTTATGAGTACATAGGGTTATTCAGAGGGTTCAAATATTAAGGATAGTAATGAATTTTGTCATTTTTGTTATCGCCATGGGCATTTTGATTTGGGGTGCAGATTTGCTCATAAATCAAAGTGAGCGTATCGCTTTAAAATATAGGATACCAGAGTTTATCATCGGGGC